>JAGRBZ010000460.1 GCA_020433805.1 Anaerolineae bacterium | reverse complement strand
GCCGTGGTATGCCAAACTCGTGGCCGCGTGTGTGGTCGGCTATGCCTTCAGCCCCATCGACCTCATCCCTGACTTTATTCCGGTCTTGGGCTATGCCGATGATCTGATTCTGCTGCCATTGGGCATCATGCTCGCCCTGAAGCTGATACCGCAGCCGGTGCTGGCGGAGTGCCGGCGGCAAGCCCGCGACCGCATAGCGCAAGGAAAACCGCTCAATTGGGTCGCGGGCAGCATCATCATCGCTATCTGGCTTATGGGCTTTATCGCGGTCCTACGCTTCGGATGGTGGCTGCTTGCCCCCTTTCCTCTAATGCATCTCCCTACCTTTTTGGCATCCCCGCTTAATTCTTTATAATTGGCTGCACAGAAAGTTTACCAGAGAGCTTACCCAATGCGTAGAACAATTTGCTAAATTGTTCCCGTTCTTAGATCGCCACATAAATCAGGGTTTTACAGCTACGAAACAGACTGTTTGCGTAAATTCTGTTGCGGCATCAAGGATGAACTATGACCCAGCAAACACAAGCGCAACGCCACAACCTGCCTCGCCAACCAACCTCATTTATTGGCCGCCACACCGAAATCACGCGCCTGCGCGAACGACTATCCGATTCGGATTGCCGCCTGCTGACGGTGGTAGGGCCGGGCGGCATCGGCAAAACCCGCCTGGCGATTGAAGCAGCAACGGCTACAGCCCCGAACTTTGCCCACGGCGTTTACTTTGCCCCACTCCAAAGCATCTACACCGGCGACTACATGGTCTCGGCCATAGCTGAAGCCCTCAACTTTTCACTAAGCGGCCATCAGGAACCGCTGGCCCAAGTGATCAACTACCTGAGCGATAAAACGCTGCTCCTGCTGTTGGACAACTTCGAGCAGCTTGTCGACCAGGGCGGCCCGGCCATCGTCATCGAACTGTTAGCCGCGGCTCCATATATCAAGCTGCTGATCACTTCACGCGAGGCGCTCAACCTGCGCGAAGAGTGGCTCTATCCTGTTCGCGGTCTGTCCATCCCCCCAACCGATCAACCGGATAGCTCCGATGCCGATGACGCGATCCGGCTCTTTATCGCCCGCGCCCGGCAGGTGCAGCCCGATTTTGCGGCAGAGGATCAGCGCGATGCCATCCTACAAATCTGCCGATTGGTCGAAGGCACGCCCCTCGCCGTTGAGTTGGCTGCTTCGTGGACTAAAACGCTGAGTTGCCCGGCCATCGCGGCCGAGATACAGCGCAGCATCGACTTTCTCGTCACCCCGCTGCGCAACGTTCCCGACCGGCACCGCAGTATAGCCGCCGTCTTCGACTATTCCTGGCAGATGCTCACACCAAAACAGCAAGACGTTTTCAAGCGATTGTCCGTCTTTCGGGGCGGATTTCAACGCGAAGCAGCGGAGCAGATCGCCGGAGCCACGCTAATCAATTTAGCCGCCCTCGTCGCCAAATCGCTGCTGCGGCGCGAGGCTAATAATTGCTATCAAATCCACGAACTGCTGCGCCAGTACGCCCAGGAACAACTCGAAGCGGAGGCCGAGACGGTCGCCCAAACCCATCAGGCCCACGGCACCTATTACGCGGAATACCTATACCAACGCACCGAAGCCATAGAAAGTGGCGATCAGCTTGGAACCATGCGTGAAATTGAAGCCGAGCTGGAAAATATACGCGCCGCCTGGCAGTGGACGATTGCTCATACCCAAGTCGCAGCCATCCAAAAGATGACACAGACCTTCATGGTTTTTTGTTACTACCAAAGCCGATATGTGGAAGCGGCGAACACCTTTGCGCAGGTTAAAGCGTGCCTGGCCGCGCAACCACCCACCAGACAGACGAATCTGGCTCTGGCCAATGTGTTGGTTAGAGTGGGCTGGATGCATATTCCGCTAGGCAACTTCGAGGCGGCTCAGGCGGCGTTAAGCCAGAGTCGAGCGTTATTTACTCGATTAGGCGTTGATCCACTGCCGTATTCGGGAGCCGACCCACTACCCCCACTGTCGATCTTGGCCACCATCCGGGGCGATTTCGACGAAGCGATCAGGCTAGGTCAAACAGCGCAGCAAGCGCACGAAGCGCGAAATGACCGGCAGAATTTGGCCTTTGCCCATTATGTTCTGACCAGCGCGAGGTTGGCTCAAGGTGACTACAAAACCGCCCGTCAACATGCCGAACAAGCATGTGCGGTGTCTAAACAAGCAGGCAATCAATGGTTTCTGGCTTTTTGTCTCAATGAATGGGGCAACGTAGCCCGCGCGATGGGAGATTACGCCGAAGCGAAACAGCATTTCAAGGCGAGTTATCACATTAGAGAGACGTTTAACGATCCGGTAGGCATGGCAGCGGCGCTCAATCACCTGGGTGAAATAGCCATCCGCCAGAGAGCATTTGCGGAGGCCCAAAAACGATACCAACAAAGTAAGGCAATTTATCAAGAAAGCAACGACCGAGGCGGATTGGCTACCGCGCTTAACGGGTTGGGACAAGCAGCCTCCGCCTTGGAAGACTACCCGGCTGCCGCCGAAAATTTTCAGCGGGCTTTAACCATCGCCCACGATATGCAATTTATTCCACTCATCGGCGCGATGTTCATCAGCATCAGCGAGTTATTCCTCAAAGTAGGACAAGCAGAACATGCGCTGGAGTCGCTGACCTTCATCCACCATCACGCCGCCAGCGATCAGGAGACAAAAGATCGCGCTGCCCACCTGCTTAAAAACGTCGAAGTCGATATCCCTGCGGAGACGCTTACCGCCGCCCGTCAGCGCGGCCAACCCCGTGATCTCAATGCGACGGTGGCTTTTGTACACCAGTCATTAGCCTCGATGGCAGAGCCATCTTCTTTTGAGGAGAGTACCGCCCCTCATTCTTCACCGACACTCGACCAACCCCTACTCGACCCGCTCACCGACCGAGAGTTAGAAGTATTGCAATTGATGGCCGACGGTCGCTCCAATCGCGAAATCGGTGAGGAGTTGGTGCTGGCGTTGGGATCGGTCAAGTGGTACGCCAGCCAGATTTACAGTAAGCTTCAGGTCAAGAATCGTACCGAGGCAGCGGCCAAAGCGCGAACATTGAAGTTAATTCTCTGAATATTTCCAACTCAGAAAATAAAAAAGAAAATGCATTCTACTTCTCGGTGGAAATTGTAAGGTATATAGAAAATGCGCTACAATAAAGAAAATCTCACTCCATTTTACCTGCAAGGTAGACTCGTGTTGTTACCGGCTACCCAAATAAGGTTGAAATAATCATGACAACAAATCACCCCCTAGAAGAAATAACGCTTATTGGCTATAAATCAATTCGAGAGCTTCGAAATTTTCCGTTGAGAGCTGATCTAAATGTTTTAATTGGCGCTAATGGTTCGGGAAAAACCAACTTTATTCGTTTTTTTGAGCTATTGGGGCATATTATGGACCCTAATAAGGGTCTACAAAATTACATTAGCGCACGCGGGCGGGCCGATGCGTTCTTATTTCGTGGCGTAAAAATAACCCCGGAATTCAAGGCACATCTAAAGTTTGGTTTGAACGAATATAAATTTACTCTGAGGGCTGCGGACGACCGCTCGCTGTTTTTTGCACAAGAGTCTGCGCCCTTTAAAGGCCCCTATTATGGTCGAATTGAAAACGAGCAGGGGAGCGGGCATCTTGAAAGTAAACTGATTCAAAATAAGCATCGCAGATCAAGTGAGCAGTGGGTCGTTGATACTATCCGAGGTTGGCGGGTCTATCATTTCCACGACACCTCACCTTCAGCCCCGATGATGGGCTTAAGTAACATTGTTGATCATGAGGTGTTGCACACAAATGCAGCTAATTTGGCTCCTTTTTTACTACACCTATCTCAAACCGAGCCGGAGCATTACACCCAAATAGAGGAAGCAATCCGGCAGGTCGCGCCATTCTTCGGTACGTTTGTCCTTAATGAAATTGCGCCAGGGCAAACCCAGTTGCTTTGGAAGGATCGTTATTCTGATCTGCTTTATTATCCTCACCAACTTTCCGACGGAACGTTGCGCTTCATTTGTCTAGCCACATTACTTCTCCAGCCCAACCCGGCTTCCACCCTCATTATTGATGAACCAGAGTTGGGCTTACACCCTTTTGCCATAAAACTGCTAACTAGTTTACTTTATGAGGCTGCTGAACGCACCCAGTTGATTGTTTCTACCCAATCTTCGCTATTACTAGACGAGTTAACCCCAGAACAAATTATTGTAGTTAATCATCACAATGGTGAAACCATACTAGAACGATCGAACTCAGATCAACTCCAAGCATGGTTATCAGAATACACATTAGGACAGCTTTGGGAGAAAAATGAATTGGGAGGCCAACCCTAATGGCTTGGATACGGCTTTATTTGACCGTAGAGGGACAAACAGAACGAAGATTTGCTGAAGCAGTTTTGCAACCTCATCTTGCTCAGTTTGAAGTTGATCTACGACCCCGTGTAGTTGTTACGCAGCGCAAATTGGACAGCAGGGGTGGTATCTTTAGTTTCGCCAAACTTCGGAATGATTTAATCCGTCTGATGCGCCAAGATAGACAGCCGGAAGCACGATTTACTACGATGGTTGATTTGTATGCCCTTCCTTCGGATTTTCCAGGTTGGGTCGAAGCAAAAAAACAAAATACAGCTCAAAAACGTGTTGCTACGCTTGAGGCCGCGCTTGAAGCGGAAATGGGAGACCCCCGTTTTTTGCCCTACATCCAACTCCATGAATTTGAGGCTCTGCTCTACTGTGATCTATCTCAGTTAGCCCGACGGATTACTAAGTCAGAAAAAGCGTTTGCTGACTTACAACGCGAAGTCGATGGGTTGACCCCAGAAGAAATAAACGAAGGCACCTCTACCGCCCCTAGCAAACGAATTATAAAATACGTCCCCTTATATAAGCATCTCAAAGTGCGGGTTGGTGCACCCGCAGCTGAAGCCATTGGCTTAAACACTTTACGAGCCAAGTGTCCTCATTTTCACGAATGGGTGAGCCAGTTAGAGCGACTATCAGAAAGGTGATGTTATCACACTGAAACGTGAACATTAGTCGACCTCCTCGCTGTCGAACTCGACACCTTTCTGGCGTAGAAACGCGACAGATGAATCGACCTGCTCCTCGCTGAGCGCGTGCAGGATAAGCGGCCCGCGATACCCGACGCTGCGCAGCAACGCCAGGTAGAGATCATAATCGAGCTGGCCGGTACCGGCGGCCTCGTGCCCGGCCTCGCCGTCGTGGCTCAAGTCTTTGGCGTGGGCCAGTACGATGTCGTTGCCTAGCAAGGCGAACGCTTCTTCCAAGATTTTGTGCATACGGGATAGCTCGCCGGTATGGAACAGATTCGCCCCATCCATCACCACACGCAGTCGCGGCGAGCCGATCTCATCGAGCAGCCGCCGCCCCTTCACCGCCGAGTCGACCACATTGGACACTTCGGGTTCAAACGCCAGCGTGACGTCGTGTTCTTCGGCGATCTGCACAGCCTCGCGCAACGCCGCGACCATATCGCTCCAGGCTTCCGGCGTGTCGTTGTCGAGATGCCGCCGCCACATATTCTCCGGGTCGCGCGTGCCGGTAGACAGGGTGATGATTTCGGTGCCGAGATCGCGGCAAGCCGCCGCGAGCACGCGCAGGCGGCGCATTCCAGCGCGGCGCTGCTTCAGGTCGGGATGAATGATGTTAAACGTCCCTGATATCGCGGCCATCTTGATGTCACGAGCAGCCAATTCGCGCCGGATCGTCGCTGCCAGGGTCGGATCGATCTGGTCGGGCATACTTGGCACACCCGCGCAAACCAGGTTGAACTGCACCTCATGGATGCCGTGTCGAACCACCGCGTCCAGCGTTTCCGCGAGCGTTGGCCGCACAAATGTCTTAGCAAAGATACCAATCTTCATAGGTAAGTTACGCCCTTTCGCTTATACCCCACCGGAAACATCGGCCAGCCGCACCGCCTCGCCGGTTTCGACCGAGCGGGCAATCGCGACCATCGCCCGCATAGCCGCGATGCCGTCATCGATGTTGGCCCCATGCTGCGGTACTCCGTGCAGAATCGTATCGGCAAAGCCTTCGATCTGGAGCTTGTAGGTGTAGGAATCTTCGCCGAGTGGCCGGTGATATTGCCGATCTCTGGTGGAGAAACATTCGACAGTGCTCGATTTGTGATACCAGGTCAGCGGCATCCGGCCGGTGGCGCTGCCGTGCTCGCCAAACAGTTGAAAGCCTTCCTCAAAATCGCCACGCACCGGAATAATGATATCGATATGGCCTACGCTGCCGTCGGCAAAATCAACCGCGACAAACCAACAATAAGACTCGAAACGCTCGACCAGCCGCGCCCGCACGCTGACAATCTCGCCATTCAGAAAGCGAGTCGTATCGACCAGATGACTGGCGTGGCCGAGAATAAAGTAGCGGCGTTTGTCGGCCTTGGGGTTGCCCGCCGGACGTCGCGCCTGGGCGCTGGCGTGTATCAGCGGCTGGAGATTATCGGTCATCGTATAACGGTACA
>JAGRBZ010000459.1 GCA_020433805.1 Anaerolineae bacterium | reverse complement strand
GGTTCCGGCTTTTTGATTGTGTCTTTCTTTTAGAATCGGAAACCGATCAAACACTTCGTCGATGCGCTGCTCTAGCTGGTCGCGGTCCTTCATGATATAACCGCCCATACGCAGGTTTTCGCGCACGGTCATATTGTGAAACAGGGCGCGCTCTTGCGGCACAAAGCAAATGCCTTCTTGCAGAACCTGGTCGGGTCGCAGCCCTTGAATTTCTTTGCCTTTAAATATGATTTTGCCTTCTCGGGGAGGTAGCAGCCCGGAAATAGTTTTAAGCAAAGTTGATTTACCGGCACCATTGGGGCCGATGACACACTGCACCTGCCCTTTTTCAACCGTCAGGTCTACCCCTCTTAGAATGCTGGGGCCACTGCCATAACCGGCCACGACATTTTCGACAGTTAACAAACTCATAACGTTCCCTCCCCCAGATAGGCTTCCAGAACCTCTGCATCGCTTTGAACCTCAGCGGGCGGGCCTTGGGCGATCACCGTACCGGCAGCCATAACCACGACCGGGTTACAGATGCCCATCACCAGATCCATGTTGTGTTCTACAATTAAAAAGGTGATCCCCCGCCCGTTCAGTTCCTGGATATGGGCGATGATCTCTTCCAGCAGAGCCGGATTGACGCCGCCCGCCGGTTCATCGAGGAGTATCAATTTGGGGTCGGCCATCAACAGCGCGGCAAAGTCCATCAATTTTTTTTGGCCGTACGATAAATTGCGGGTTTCCTCGTAGGCCAGATGAGAAATGCCCAGGAAGTTCAGCAGGTCCATTGCCTTTTCGCGTTCCTCAGGCCTGATACTTTTTCCGAACAAGCCGCTAAGTCCATGAACAGGCGATTGCACCACTAAATTCTCTATGACGCTCATATCTTCCAGGTTGCGGGTAATTTGAAAGGTGCGGCTCATCCCCATTCGGGTAATTTTGTGGGGTTGCAATTTGTCGATGCGTTTGCCATCGAACCAAACTTCGCCGGAGTCCGGTTTGAGGACGCCGCTCACCAGATTAAAGGCGGTCGTTTTACCGGCCCCGTTAGGGCCAATTAACCCTGTGATGGAGCCTTGCTCAACCGAGAAACTGCAATCGCTGACGGCGTGGATACCGCCGAAGGATTTGTTTAATTCTTTTACGTCCAGTAAGGGCATAGTCATACCTTAGTTGAGATGGAGTAACACGATTTATGTCATTTCGAAGCCGAAAGCGGAGAAATCCCTACAACATTCGGGGCAACAACCTTCTGAGGGATTTCTCGCTCCTTCGTCGCTCGAAATGACAGAACAACATAAATAGCGGAGCGAGCATCCTCTGATGCAAACGGTCTGGGCCGCACCCATCAGGGGATGCCCTGCTCCTCAGTCACACTTACCACTCAGGTTTGGGATAAATGAAGTCAGAAACGCCTTCGAACTCGTCGGTGGGGTAAACAAACTTCAACTCGCCGTTCTGCCATTGGGTCATCAGGAACGGCTTGTCGATAGCCAAACCTCGTTCATCCCAATGGTAGGGGCCGGTGATGGTTTTAACCGGCTCGTCAGCGGTGCGAGCGTGCAGCCATTCTTTTACGGCCGCCTGATCGGTGGTTCCGGCACCTTCGATAGCTTGGGCCATACCCTGACACAGGGAGAACGGAATAGCCACATCTTCATCGGGTTCAACGCCGTACTTGGCTTGATAGGCAGCAATGAAGTCCTGGTTCGCCACCGAGTTCACCGATCCACGTGGCCAGCGGGTGCCAGGCCGAGTGGATCATAACGCCTTCAGCAGCACTGCCAACGCCTTCAAGATACTCGGCCTGGGTGCCCTGGCTTAAGTAGACAGCCTTGGGTTGATAGCCTACCGTTTGCAGACCGCGGGTTAGCTGGACCGTTTCTTCCGGGGAAGCGGTCAGGCCGATAAGAAACTCGGCGTTGCTGTTTTTGATGGTATTGGCCAGCGTAATCCAATCGGCAAAGCCTTCTTCGGGCCATTGCTCATTGTAGACCACTTCGATACCGGCATCGGCCAACAAACTGGGCAGTTCTATCATTTGGCCTTCATTGACCTCAACTTCGCCACCAATTAGGCCATTGGCGATGCCGTTGGCGAAAAAGTCATCGGCATGAACCACGGCGGCTGTTTTGGGTAGCTCGCCGGTGGCCCGGTCGAGGAGGAGTTTGATGGGGCTGTTACCCACGTACTCAGCCGGTCCCGGCTGGAAATAGAAGAGGTTGTCAAAACCGCGTTCGTAAATACGCAGCGCACCACCGGCCGGTATGGGGTAAAGCATATTGTTCTGTTGCGCCACGGCACTCACCGGGAAACTTAATCGACTGGAGAAGGTTGCAAACAGCATGTCGACGTTATCGACATTGATCAAGCGCTCAACCTGGGTCAGAGCGGCTTCGGTGTCAGAGCGATCATCGCTGATCACGATTTCAACAGGGCGGTCCAACACCCCACCTGTTTGGTTAAGCAGGTCGACGCATAGCTCGTACCCTTCTTTGTGTTTTTGACCATTGACCGAGAAGCCGCCGGTTAAGGGCAAGGAGGCACCAAAAACAATCGGATCGCCGGAAGCGGTCGAAGCCTGGGCCGAGGAAGCCTGACCGGCTAACATCGCTTGCGCATTTTCTGTGCTGGGTACGCACAATTTCCAGCCTACTTCAATGATGTCTGAGTTATTGATGCGAGCATAGCTGTTGTCAGAAGCATACGCCTGGTTGGTGGCTTCAACAATGGCCGGGAAGGCTAAGACATCACCATAAAATTTATCGGCCAATTTAGAGAGCCAGTCATCGGCTTGGATAACAACGTCTTGATCGCACTCCACACCTTGCAATGTCGGAGATGCCTCTACTACACTTGGCCTAAACGCTACTACAAACGAAAAGATGAATAATATACCTAACAATTTTTTCACAGTATACCCCTCCCATGGGCTAATATCACCTTTGATATTTAATAAAATTACAACTGTAAAAACTGTTTTTTATAAGCTCCTCCTATCGACTAAAATCAAAAGCCTACTTTTATTGTTTAGCTTTAATTTTTTATTTTTATTGACCCGTTTATCGCCCGGTATCAATACCGGACATGCGGGCTAAGACATCGAAAATAATCGAGAAGTCGTAGTGGCCCAACCCCATTCCGCGTGCGGCAGACATATACTCGTTGGTTGTGGCCGTGGTAGGCAGAGGCACATCAAGCTGTTGCCCCAATTCAATAGCCAGGTTGAGATCTTTTTGCATCATCGTACAGTCAAACATCGCCGTTTCGGGATGGCCTAACACCAGCGGGCCGCGATAGACTACCATCGGCGAAGCAATGACGCTGTTGACCATCACCTCAACCGCTTGCTCGCGCGAAATACCGCTTTTTTCAGCCAGCAGCACCCCTTCGCTAAAGGCCAGCATTTGGACGGCCAGACTTAAATTAACGGCGATCTTCATCGCCACCGCCGAGCCGTTATCGCCCATGTGAAAGACCTTTGGTCCAATATCGAGCAAAACCGGCTTCACCTTCTCGAAGGCTTCGGCATCGCCACCGACCATAAAGGTGGCTTTGCCCTGTTCCAAGGTAATGGTGCTGCCCGATACCGGCGCGTCGAGCATCACCGCCTGCGTTTCAGATTTCACCTGAGCCGCCAACTCTTTGCTGTATTCGGGACTCATCGTACTCATATCCACATAAATTTTATCAGGCGTTAAACTCGCCAAAATACCATCCGGGCCTTGGGTGATGGCCTGTACGGCCTTGGTGTTAGTGACCATTGAAAAAATAATATCAGAAGCTTCCGTTACCTCACGGGGCGAGCCGGCCCACTGCATACCCATTTCGATAAGGGGGTCGGCTTTTGATCGAGTCCGATTGTAGCCTGTTACGGTGTGACCGGCCGCCAGCAGACGTTTAACCATGCCGCTGCCCATTTCACCCAGGCCAACGTATCCAACATTTGCCATCGTTATCTCCTCGTGTGTTGTTAGAAAGTATTAATACTTCATGGGGTTATTTGGTTTTTGACGCCAGACAAGGCCAAGCAGTAACTGCGTTAAACACATAACTGCCTATAGCAATCAATCTGGCACAGTTTGATTATTTTTGGGTTACTGGTGCGTGTTATTGCCTGAGTGAAGATTATCTTTTGGCCGACTTTCAATCAGCTTGTGATAGGCTTCTAGAGCGGAACGGTTATGTTGCGCCACAACGTCAGCCAGAGCCTGGCTATTTTTCTCTCTCAGAAATTTAATTATCTGACCATGCTCGGCGTGGGCTTTGGCCATACGGGCTGATATAAACGGCTCTGAATAAAAGTATCGCAGCCTGTCCCGACTATCCAGGGCGCGGGATGTAAAACGATGAAGCATCTTCATTTGGCAGACGTGGGCGATAGTCAGGTGAAACTGATTGTTCAAATCATACCAGCGATCAGCATTGGCATCACTTAAGGCTTGCGCCATATAGTCCACCAGCTTTTCTAAGCGGCTATGATCAGCCGACGTGGCTTTTGTGATGGCTACCTGACAAGCGGCGGTTTCAAGCGACTCGAGTATCAAGAAAATTTCAGTGACGATTTCCGAAGATAGCTCGGAAACGTGCGCTCCGGTGTGGGGAGTAATATTGACAAGCCCCTCGGCCTCCAAACGTTGCAAGGCACTACGGATAGGAATAGGGCTAACGCCCAATTCGCTACTCAACGTGTCGAGAACGAGCTTTTGGCCGGGAGCAAGCTGACACCGCATGATGGCCGTGCGCAGCGTGTCATACACGTATTCTTCTTTCGTCCGATGGGGTTTTTGTGAGGATGGTGTTAGTAACATTCCGTTTCGTCCTTGAAACCGCGTATGTCATATATCATATATGATATATGATCCGTATCATAAGCCAATGTTTATTTTTGTCAAATTGCTATTCCGGTACAACGGCGATGGCTTCGATTTCCAGCACAAGCCGCGGATCGGTCGCCAGGCGCACAATTTCCACCGAGGTACTGGTCGGGCGATGGTCGCCAAAATAACGGCCCATAACCCGGTTTATGGCATCCTGATTCTTTTCCTGATCAACCATAAAGCGCGTCACGCGCACAATATCGGTAATCTGACCACCGGCCGCCTTAAGTACGCGCAGCAAATTTTCCATCGTCATCTCGGTTTGCTGGCCTGGGTCGTCGGGGATTTGATCAAATTCGGTCGGGATATGGGGATGGCTGTGATAAACAGGTGCGGCTGTAACCCCCGATATATAGACCGTTTTGCCGGAGTGAACTTTTATAGCCGGGGTGTAGGGCATGTTCCACTTGGGGTCGTTTTCTTCAAGGTGAATGCGTTCGTAATGGTTGTTCATAGGTGTCTCCATTGTATGATGGAGATGAGGAGATTAGGCGATAAGGAGATTGCTAAATTTGAGTTTAGGTAATTGGTTATTCAATCTCCAGTCTCTAATTACCAGTTACCCATTACAAATTACCCAACAGAAGTGGGCAAGTTAATGATTTCTTGTTTCTAAAGCCAATCTCCCTATCTCTAATCTCCAATCTCCTGTCAGGTGTCTCTTATTTTTTAATTAAGTGGAGTCTCACCGGCGGGTTAAAGGCGTTGACTTTAACCGGCGTAATGATACCCGTTACGCGAGTTTCTTTGCCTTCCGCTTCGGCAGGTGCCCAGCCGCCATAGTATTTTGAGACATTGGCATACTTACGCGCCAGTTCATCAATATGATCTTGCGCACCCTCCTCGGTCAGTTCAATGGTGCCGCGAATTTCCATCCAGCGGTAGGGGTTATCCGGGTCACGCAGCATCAGCGTCACCATCGGGCGGGCCGACAAGTTTTTTTCTTTTTGTCGATTGCGGGCCGTATTGATAAGAACGTGTTCACCATCGTAATTGCACCAGACCTCGGTGAGTTGCGGTTGGCCGCTGGGCATAATGGTGGCAATCGTGGCGTAAATAGGTCTTTCTAAGAGGTCTTTAAAATCATCAGGAATTTGAGCCGACATACTATCTCCTTTCCGGCTATTAATCGTCAGCGGTTACTGACAGATGTTCGATCACATTGGTAACCGCAGCAAAGTCGTGGTCTCCCCAACCCAAACCACGCGCCATTGTGAGGATTTCGTTGGCCGCCGCTGTGGTGGGCAGAGGCACGCCGACATCGCGGGCCATATCCAATGCCAGTGTAAAATCTTTCTGCATGAGGGCCGTGGTGAAGGCCGCCGGACCTAAAGGCTCCAGCAGTTGCGCAGCTTTGTATTTAACGAAGGGGGAAGCAACAGCGCTGTTTGACAAAACTTCGATGGCGATCTCGCGCGAGATGCCGGATTGCTCGGCCAGAATAACGCTTTCGGCCAGCACTTGCATGGTTACCCCAATCACGATATTCACCGCCAGTTTCATAGACGCTGCTGCCCCATTAGGCCCCACGTGGGTGGTTTTGCTGCCCATCGCCAGCAGAACATCGCGAACGCGCTCGTGAACGGCCTCATCGCCGCCAACCATGATGCTCAGGGTACCGGCTTCGGCCAGCGCTGTACTGCCGGA
>JAGRBZ010000045.1 GCA_020433805.1 Anaerolineae bacterium | reverse complement strand
TGCCTGAAGTTATTTCTATATTGCCTAAGTTTTATAGATGCAACTTACTCAATTGCCTAGAGTACGTATTGCGTAGTGCGTATTATTTTCGAGCTGTATATTACGCACTACGCAATACGCACTAGATTTCCTTCAAAATGAGGGGTTATTTGGATTTTATTCCCTAATTATCGATCGTCCCGTCGGGAAAGATGGCGAATTCGGTGTCAGCGGCGTCGAGATTGGCTCCATCGAGGGTCGCGTCACTGAGGTCGGCCTCGCGTAGTAGGGCGTGGCTAAGATTGGCCTGGCTCAAGTTGGCTTTCTCCAGGCTGACCTCACTCAGATTCGAATGGCTCAAATTGGCCGCGGTTAGATTGGTTTCGCTCAAATTCGACTCGCTGAAGTTGACGCGCAGCAGGTTGGCCCCGCTCAAATCTGCGCCGCTCAATATCGAGCGACTCATATCGGCCTCTTCAAAGTCGGCCCCGGCCAGCATCGCGCCCGTAAAGTTAGCGCCGCTTAGTCCGGCCATGGTTAATTTGGCTTCACGCAAATCGGCCCGACTCAAGTTGGCGTAGGTCAAATCTGCGCCGCTCAGGTCGGCTCCGGCCAGGTTGGCTCCGCTCAAGTTGGCTCGCAACAGGCGGGCTTTAGCCAGGTTGGTTTGGCTTAGATCGGCACCGCTTAAATCGGCGTTGTTGAGCCATAGCGGAGTTTGACCGCTCTTCAATAGGTGGTTTAACTCTTCTTGGGTGAATTCCACGGTTTCCTCTCCAGTAGGGGGATTTCTCTAAACAGGGCGAATACGTCTTAAGATATTGTCTAGCCGAACCAGGTCAAAGCTCAGCAGACGAGCCAGTTCTCGTCCCGCACCGATTAAAAACTGACGGCGTGTCTCCGGGGGATAAACTTCCGCCGCCCGGCGCAGATTGGTGACCAGCACCTCATCGGCGGGAATTTGGGCCGAGTTGAGAACCAATCGAAAGTAGTCGAGTGTTTGGGTGAAGGCCCGGATGTCGGCATCGCTGCATAGAATGAGCGTATCTAAGCTCAACGGCGGCTGTGGCGGCAGTCCTTGATAAATCTGCTTGCCGCGCTGGTAACCAACAACCAATACACTTACTTCGATAGGTACCAGTCGATTTTCCCGTTGATCGAGTATGGCTTCGGTTTCCATTTCGCCAACCAGAATAAGCTGGCGCACGGCCGGATCATCCTGAACCTGCACATTGTAAATGAGGCCGAAGACGCTAACATCATCGGCGACCGGCACTTTTACCAAATCACCAAAGTGGGGCGTAGTAGGCTGCAACACACGGCAGCCGACGGTGAAGCCCACGGTACTGGCTCGTAAGACCCAGCCGATGGGTAATACTGTACTCATAATCGAAAACTCTCCCGCCCAAATCGATAGGCGTTTTTGTTGCGCTGCTTAAGGGATATTTCCGGCGACAGTCCCTGCTGGCGCATTGCCACGGCCAGCATCATATCCACTGCCTCACGCTCTTCGTTCGAAATAACCGCCAATTCATCGGCTCGGGCCAACACATAGGGGTAGCCCCCGGTGATGCGCGCTTGCCGCACGATACCGGCGTGAAGCGTATCGAGCGCGGTTTGATTCGCCACAATCCAGGCCGGAATTTCTACCCGCGCCAGATGGGGTATCGCCGGATTGTGACTTACATTGAGATAAAAGAAATGGATGGTATGACCGGCAAACGTATAGCGGTCCAGCCCCTTGGCTCGCACCGAGAAGATAGCGCTGCGTTCACCGGGTCCTAGAAAGTTAAATAAATCCAGGTCGGTTAGTGGGCGAAAATGGTTGCGCCGTAAATTTTCTTCGTTAATATCTTCAAATGCCAGTGAAGCAAGATGGATGAGCGACAGAGTAAACGTACTTCGTGGTCGGTCGATGTAGCCGGCCAGCAAGACATCGGCCTCTCGTAGAATATCGAGCATGGCGATATATTCATCCTGTCGATCCTGCTGCTGATCGAACGGTAAGTCGATTACACGGAGTGTTAATTGGCCATCCATAAGGGCCAAAACCGGCTCCGGAATTGTTTGAGCGTAGGCCGGTCCTAAATTGGTGAGTACTTCCAGTTCGGCCAAATCACGTTTTACGTTCACTTCACCGGTGGAGATCAATCGCCCTTGGTCATCGAACAGATCTTCCGGTTCGTAAAAGAGCCGGGGTTTTGGGCTGTAGGTTTCCGGCTTTTTGTTCGAGCCGTGCCGGTAGATGATACAGCCGGTATTAATGAGATAATACAGCGTGATGGCGTGCGGATCGGGGTGAATTTGTGAGCCATCGCTGGCTATGACTGTGAGTTGCTGGGGGCAGGGCGGCAGCGAATATACCTCGGCCAGAGCTTCTTGGGTGGGCGCAGCCCCAACCCACTCAAAACGCTGGCCCTGTTGGGCTTTTTCGGCCCGTTGGATACGTTCGTGCAGGGCGCTCTGTTGGTTTGAAAACTGTCGCAGCAGCGTTTGAGCCCGTTGTAAATTGTCATCAAGCTGAGGGCGTTGTTCAGCCAAACTGCGGCCCATGGCTTTAACCTGTTGAGCCACCTGATTGAGTTCAAGCGTCATAATCGGTCGTTTTCTTTAAGAATGATTATGGTTAGTTCCAAATATACGCATTAACCGCCGCGTTCGGCGTTTAATGAGCCGGGCCGACCTAACCGAGTTTTTTTTCGGCTTTACGGTTGTTGACTCGGTCGAAGTTTGGCTGGTAAAGTACAATAGCCGGGCGTAAGGTATATCGTTATGGTCGTAGTCGATGCGGGCATAGGGTAACCGGTTGGGTAGTGCTTCTGTCGCTGAGTCGCCTTTGAATAGGGATGCCCACGTTTGGGGCGAGATATAAGATAGATCTTTAATCCAACTCCCTGTATTGATGTACAAGCTACCGTTGTCTAACTTATCTTCAACCGGTTCATGGGTATGGCCAAAGATGATAACCTGCGCTTTTTCCTGATCGGTGATTTCTTTGGCCGCCTGTCGCAGCATTGCCCGCTGTTGCTGCTGGTTGGCCCGGCCCATATCAATTGGATTATCGCTCACTTCAACCGTTGAAAGGTTGTTGCGGCCTTTATTATCAATATGGGCATCGTCAAGGTACTGATGAATTTGCTGATGAAAGTTATAACGGAAGGCCGGGTCATCTTTATATTGCTTCGCTAATACACACCGTTTTTCCTCAGTCTCTAACGTTTCTAGCAAGGTAACTGTCGGTAAGAGAGGGTTTTGGGTGAGATATCGACTGTCGCTGACGACCAATGCGGGCGTAGTACGAATAAAACAGGCCAGCGCTTTGCTGGCAAAATCAAAATCCCACCGAAATGCGTACCAGATTAACGTTGTAAAGGGTTTGATATGGTCGATAAAATGACGCTCCGGCTCAGCACGATTGAAGAAGTCGATCACAAAGTGAGACCCGGCCGGATAGAAAATTTGGGATGGATCGTCGGTCGAACGTGGATCAAAGGAATCCTGGTAGCCGTTCATCTTTTCAGATCGTTGATGTCCATGTTCAACATAGATTTTTTCGCGGCTAACAAACTCATCGGCAAAACGAAGCAGTGAAGCCCGCGCTCCGGAAGCTCCCATGACTTCGCGTAGGTAAGTTTTTACACCCGGCCAAAACAGACAGACATCGTGATTGCCCTTAATAATCGTAATCCGCCGTTGCGGAGCTTTCACGTGCATAAAGTCACACAGGGCGTCAAATACCTCCTGATGACCTTCGACAATAATCTTAAGCCGTTTTATGCTCGCCGCTTCAGACGAATCGAGATAGGCCTCTTTAGGGTAGGTAACAGTCGGATCATAATCATCGACCGCAGGCACCTGCAGCATTTCAAATAGATCGCCATTGAAGATCAGTTCAATCTCCCGTTCATGGCGTTCGCCCTCCTCGCCAATTTCTTGGAGAAAAGCGATAAACTCCTGTGTCGCTGTAAAATCTTCTAATGGATTGATGCCCTGTTCAGTTTGTCCCGCGCCTAGATGTAAATCTGAGAGGACAAATTTAAGTTTGTTCCCCAACCTGTTCGAGTCTCCGTTCGTTTTGTTCGATATTATACCATATTCAGGAAACGCATGACAACAGCGGGAAAGTTGCCTTCCCCATTGTTGGCAAATAGGAAATTTCGTGTTACCTTCAACTTCTTACCTGATACCGTAAAAAAGGATAAAACGCATGGGTCAGTCAGCCTCACCTGCTGCTCACTCTCGATTCGTGTACATCGGCACCTATACCGAACCGCTGGACTTTGTTGACGGCCAGGGCCAGGGAATTTATAGCTACATTCTCGATGGCGCATCCGGCGAACTACGCCCGGCCAATCCGGTAACAACCGGTTTGACCAACCCATCCTATTTAACTCTCGATCCCCAACTCCGTTGTCTCTATGCTGTCCAAGAAACCGACAACCAGAATTTAAATCCTCCCGCTGTCTACGCCTTTGCCATCGATTCGAAAACCGGGGCGTTGCGTCTGCTCAATTATCAATCTTCCTATGGTGAGGCCCCCTGCCATGTCGCTACCGACCATGCCGGTCGTTGGCTTTTCGTCGCCAACTACGGTACGGGCACGGTTGCCATCTATCCGATACTGGAAGATGGCCGTTTGGGACCGGCTACCGATATTGTCCACCATGAAGGTTATAGCGTTAACCCGGATCGCCAAACCGGCCCCCATGCGCACCAGGTGCTGGTCGATCCTACTAATCAATACGTCTTTGTGACTGATCTTGGTATTGACAAAGTGTTGGTTTACCGCCTAGACTCAACCCACGGCCGGCTGATCCCGCACGATCCGCCTTTTGTTGCCCTCCATGCCGGGGCCGGGCCGCGTCACCTGGCTTTTCATCCTAACGGGCGGCACGTTTTTATCCTTAACGAGTTAGATGCCACTCTCGTAACTGTGACTTATGCCGAAGGTCGTTTTGCCATCATACAAACCCTCTCTACCCTGCCGCCGGACGCTGCCTCACCGCCTTCAGGGGCTGCTATCCGCGTGACTCCCTCAGGTCGCTTTGTTTACACCTCCAACCGGGGCCACGACAGCATCGCTCTTTTCGCTGTTGAAGAGTCCTCCGGTCGCCTCACTTCCTTAGGTCATCAACCCTCCGGCGGCCAGATCCCCCGCGAGATCGCTATTGATCCTTCCGGTACCTTTCTTCTTGCCGCTAATCAAGATAGCCACACCGTTGTTACCTTCCGCATAGACTCCAAAACCGGTCAACTTCATCCGACAGGTCTTCGCGTTTCGATTCCCAGCCCGGTGTGTATAGCTTTTGGAAGACAATATCCAACGTAGAATGCAATTGTGAGCAATAAAACGGCCAATTATCTAACCGAAGCGGCTGGGTTTCTTTGGCATTTCGGAATAAGTTGACTGTTCTTTGTATCTGCCCTCTCATTAAAGAGTTTTAATAACTCCTTAAAACCATCTTAAAGCCACACTATTATATTTAAGTCTCTTCCCATCCAGCAAAATTCGACGTTTGTCAGATGGTAGTTCCACCTAAATAGTAGACCTTTCAAAAAAGGAGGATAACAGTGGCCACGATTGGTACCTTTAAGCATGAGGAAAATACAACATCATTTTCTGCCGGCGAAGTCATCTTCAAGGAGGGTGATCCCGGCGATACGATGTATATCGTTCAAAAAGGGGAAGTCGATATTAGTTTTGAAGGCAAACTGCTTGATAGCGTCGGCCCTGATGGTGTGTTTGGCGAGATGGCGTTAGTGGATAGCCAAGCGCGAAGCGCCTCAGCCATCGCTAAAACAGAGTGCAAGGTCGTCGTTCTTGACGAGGAGTCCTTCAAGCGACACGTTCATCGCACGCCATTCTTTGCAGTACAAGTTATGCGCGTTTTGGCCTATCGCTTGCGCCGGATGAATGAGATGGTCTAGTTACTTGAAACGTAGTATAATTTAATAGACGTACTTAAAATGACCCTTGAGATTTATGATCTAATCGATTGGTTAGTTCGTAAACCTCAAGGGTCTTTGTTAAATTAAATCTTTCACCCAGCGAAGAGTTCCATGCCAAGACAAAAAAAAGTCATCAGTGCCGATGATCTGTATCGTTTCTCGCTTATTTCCGGCGTCCAAATTTCGCCCGATGGGGAGCACGTCGTTTACTGTCGGCAGCGGATCGATCAAGCTACTCAGCGTAAATTCTATAATCTGTGGGTTGCTACCACATCAGGGGGGCGGCCGCGTCAATTCACCTATGGGGATCAAGTTGATGTTCAACCCTACTGGTCGCCTGATGGCCGGGAGATTGCGTTTGTTTCCAATAGGGGTGACAAAGAGCAGTCCCAAATTTACATTATTCCTTTCGATGGTGGCGAAGCGCGACCGTTGACCGATATCAAGGGTGAATTCGGCAGCTTTGAATGGTCGCCGGATGGCCGACAGCTTGTCTTTAATTTCCGTAAAAAAGACCAGGCAGTTCTCGGTCGCGAAGCAGACGCTCAGAAAGAGAAGTTGGGCGTGGTCGATCGCCACATCACGCGACTGTTTTACAAGCATGATGGCGAAGGCTTTTTGCCGCAGGAGCGGTGGCATATCTGGACGGTTAACGCTCGCACCGGTCGCGCCAAACAGCTCACTGACGGCGATGTTTATGATGAGTTCGATCCTCACTGGTCACCGGATGGAGGCAAAATTCTATTTCACTCTAATCGGGCTGAAGACCCTGATCTTGAATGGGACCAGGTTGATCTATATGTTATCTCCGTAGCCAACAGCGAACTCTATAAAATCGAGACCACACCGGGTCCCAAATCGTATGCCCGTTTTTCGCCCGACGGCTGGTGGATTGCTTTCTACCAAGAGGGCGGCAAAAACAATCTATGGCAAAACATCAATCTATGGGTTGTGCCAACGCACGGTAACAGTCCGGCAGTCAACCTAACCGGCGACCACGATTTACATGTCGGCCATGAAACGCTTAACGATATCGGTAGTATGCAAACAATGCCGCCTACCTGGTCCGCCGATAGCCGCACTATCTATTTTCAAGTCACTCACCACGGTGATACACATCTCAAATCAATTGCCGTCGATGGCACCGAGCTACAGGATGTTGTGACCGAAATGGGTGTGGTCGATGAGTTTCATGTGAGCCGCAGCAGCGGTAAACTGACCTGCCTTTTCTCTACGATGACCTCGCCGGGCGAAATTATCGTCACTGATCAGGCATCGAACAACTCACGGCAGATTACACGCCATCATCAAAACCTACTGCGCGCTAGAGACTTAGGAGCCGTGGAAGAAGTGTGGTTCAAAGGCTCAGACGGCAACGATCTGCAAGGCTGGATTCTCACTCCGCCGGGCTTCGACCCCAATAAGCAATACCCCTCGATATTAGAAATTCACGGCGGCCCGATGACTCAGTACGGCAATTTTATGATGCACGAGTTCTACTTTCTGGCAGCGCACGGCTACGTAGTCTACTTTTGCAACCCGCGAGGCGGACTCGGCTACGGCGAGGACCATACCAAAGCCATCTATAACGATTGGGGTAACAAAGATTACGCCGACCTAATGGCCTGGGTTGATCTTATTGAGCAGAAATCTTACATCGACGTGGATCGTATGGGGGTGACCGGCGGCAGCTACGGGGGCTTTATGACCACTTGGATCATTGGGCATACCGACCGCTTCAGGGCCGCGGTAGCGCAGCGCAGCGTCAGCAACAGCATCAGCATGTTCGGTTCCGGAGATTTAGCCGGTATCTGGCCTGCTCTGTTCGGACCAAGCACCTATTTCTGGGACGACCACGAAACCTACTGGCGACAGTCGCCTATAAAGCACATCGGTCAGGCTAAAACGCCGACCCTTGTTATTCACAGCGAACAAGATCTCCGCTGCGATATCGAGCAGAGTGAGCAAATTTTCGTGGCGCTAAAAACCTTAGGCGTCGATACCGAGTTGGTGCGCTTTCCGGATGAGTCGCACGGTCTCTCACGCGGTGGTCGCACCGACCGACGAATTGCAAGGCTCAATCATATCTTACGTTGGTTTGATAAGTATCTGAAGTGAAGATGACATCTGTCAATATTCCGTATAGAAATGTGAGGCGGCTGATCTATCTCCAGGTGCTAATGGCCTTTCTCCCTTTTATGTTGGGGTTTGTATGCCGCCAACCGGCCAAAAGCTCTGGCGATGTGTTGGTCGATCAGGGGTTCCAAGCATACGACGATGGCGATTATACGCAGGCTATTCAACAGTTTGAGTTGGCCATCGAAGCTGGGGTAACAGAGCACGATCTGGCGGAAATCTACACGTTTATCGGCAATTCCCACGATCGGCTTGATCAGTTTGATGAGGCACTGGCCGCCCACAAGCGGGCAGTCGAAATTGATCCGGAGTCATTTCGGGCCTGGAATAACTTGGGCAATGCCTACTTTTATCTGGGTAACCTCAAAGAAGCCGAGACCAGCCATAAACGTGCTATCAACCTCAATCCCGAATATGCATTTGCCTATGCAAGCTTGGGTGCGGTTTATGTGACACGTAATGAGCCGGAAGCTGCAATTCAAATGCTGAACGAAGCCATCCGCCTAGATGAAACAATCGCCACTGCCCACGCTAACCTGGCCTTGGCCTATGCCCTCCTTAAGCAATTCGACCCCGCAGAATCCTCGCTGCGACGCGCTATAACACTTGGTTACGAAAATAGTGCGATTATACAACAACGAATTGATGATCTAAAGCTTCAGTAGAAGATATGCAATTGGTAAAATATAAGACTGGCATGACCAATCAGCGAATGGATCGCCGAGTGTTTAAGAGGAAAAGATTTGCTTTATTGTGGATTATGATTGAAACGAGGGGAACTTGATGCTGGTTATCCTGTGATTCGTCGAAAAAAATTATGAGACTTAGTTTTACTGTACCATATAGGGGAGCATCTCAAATAATCTTACGGTAAAATGGATAATTTGTTGCAACATCCATGGTCCCATAAATATAAAGACAATCATTAAGGCTAGTGCCTTTGGTACAAAAGTAAGCGTCATCTCATTAATCTGAGTAACAGCTTGAAATAGGCTGACAATCAAACCTACTACAAGACTGACTCCTAACATCGGAGCACCCAACATTAATGTTATAGTTAATGCCTCTCGGCCTAAATTCATTACAAAAGTTTCAGTCACTCAAATATTCCTTTTACTTAAAAATTTATGGTTGTTAGTTTCCGAAACTCATCACAAGTGACCGTATAATGAGGTGCCAGCCATCTACCATTACAAAAAGCAGTAACTTAAACGGCAATGAAATGAGCGAGGGCGGTAACATCATCATGCCCATTGACATCAAGGCGCTCGCTACGACCATGTCAATTACTAGAAATGGTACAAAAATCACAATTCCCATCTGAAAAGCAGTCTTTAATTCGCTGATAATAAAAGCAGGAATTAATACGTAATTTGGTATATCGTCGCGGGTTTCCGGACGAGGTAAGTCAGATAAGTGCATGAAGAGTGCTAAGTCTTGCTCTCGAGTCTGCTTAAATAAAAACTCTCTTATGGGAACGATGCCTGTTTCATACGCTGCCTGCTGGCTTATCTCTCCATCAAGGTAAGGTTGTAATGCCTCTTGATTAATTTTGCTCCAAGTCGGAGCCATAACATATAGTGTCAAAAAAAGTGATAACCCTACAATTACTTGATTAGGTGGCACCTGGGGGACAGCCAGGGCATTGCGTACAAAAGATAGAACAATGACGATACGGGTAAAAGCGGTGATTACAACTAAAAGAGCTGGAGCTAGACTTAATACTGTCAGCAGTAGCAAGATCTGTAAACTGCTGCTTACTGCTTGTGGATCGCTACCGTCAACTACTTGATTACCTAAATCAAATATAGGGGATCCTGACGTATCCATGTTGCTGCACCCTGTGACAAACAAAATGAAAACTACGTAGAATAGAACCCCTAGTATTTGTTTGTTGTATTTTTTTAGGATAAGAAGCGGCTTCACTTTAGTCATTCCGTTACAGATTCGCGAAAGCGTTGAATGCCTGTTCGCAACCCGTTAAGCGCTGTATCCCAGTCTACCGAGAGAGCGGTCTGAGGCTGTTGCTGTTTTTGTAATACTTCCTCAAATAAGGAAGCTGAGGCTTTAACTTCTTCATCATCTTGTAAAGGTGGTATAATATTATCTAATTCTGCTAGTAAGGTGAATTGCTGCTCAGTAGTGCCAATTAGGAGAGTTTTTTCGCCTACAACGATTAAATGCAAATTTCTACCAGGAGCTAAGCCAGTTGTCTCTAATATACGAATAGCGGCTCCATTACCATCTGTGCTTTGTTGGTTCTTTTGGAGCCAACGCAATCCTCTCATCACCAGGTAAATCATACCGAGCACAAAAGCAAGCTTAAAGACTAATGCACTTCCTCCGTGCCATGAAAAGTTTTCATCACTAGTTTCAGAATTGAAAAATGTATCAGATTCAGGGTTGTATTCAGATAAAAACAAGTCATCTTTATCTGATACACTAGTTGACATTTCTTGAGTTTCCAGAATACTTGTTTTGTTGACGGGTTGGTCAATAGGCGAAGATTGAATAAGCTGCCCCGACAGTAATAAAATACAGGCACCAACTATCAAAAATATAGACCACTTTTTTACAGAGGATGTCTCATTCCACCAGCGTTTATTTTTTTTCATAATATGGTCACAAAGCGCTACAGGGATTTGATACGTTGAGCAGGAGGTAATACATCCGTAATGCGTACCCCAAAGCGGTCATCTAATACAACAACCTCACCTCGAGCAATTAATCGCTCGTTAACTAAAACATCTACTGGTTCGCCAGCCAGCTTGTCTAACTCTACTACTGATCCAGGTCCTAATCTTAAAACCTCTTCAATGTTCATTTTAGTACGACCTAATTCAACAGTAACACGCAAAGAAACGCCAAGAAGTAGATCTAAATTGGTGGAAGATGAAACAGAACCAGGCGATTGTAGAGGAGCAAATTGGGCAGGTCGAGCGGTAACGGGAGACTTTTCTGGAGATTTACTAGCAGAAGGTGTAGATGCAAGAGGTCTTCTCTGCGCGACTCCGACAGATTCTTCTTCTGTACCTAATATTTGAGCCAATTCGTTAGGATCAAGAGCTAATTCATCCATTACAATAGATCCTCCATAACTTCTGTAATTTGAACGGCCATATAACTACCCGATAAACCAGGTTGGCCCATGTATTTTTTAGAATTTCCAACCAATATTGGTAAAGGTCTACTGACCATTGTATCAAGCGCAAGTACATTCCCTACTTGGAGATGAAGCAATTCTTCAAAATCAACAGTTATTTCACCTAATGAAACCGATAAGTCAACTTGAGTTTGCTTTAAATGAGATAATAAATCTTTTTGATGATTTTCGGCCTGTTCTGTTTCGCCAGTAACCCAAGTATGGGGACTTAACTCAGAGACAATAGGCTTTAGCACTGAATATGGAATACAAATACTCATTGAGCCGTTATTTTCACGGATCTTAAACTCAAACCCTAAAAATACTGCCGCATCTGTAGGTAAAGCCACCTGGACAAACTCAGGGTTTAAAGTGGTTTCTTCTATATTGATATTGAGTGTAATGACATTGCGCCAGGCTTCTCGTAATTCGGTAGCCAGATACTGAATCACCCCATGAACTAAAGTCTGCTCAATATCTGTAACTTGGTGCCCTTCGGCAATAGGTCTTCCAAACCCGCCTAGCATGCGATCTACGGCGACGGCAATTGTTGATGAATCTAAGGTAAGTAAAACGCGACCTGGTAGAGGGTCCATTTTAAGTACAGCAGCCAACGAAGATGTAGGAATATTTTGAATAAAATCAGCAAAGCTGCCTTGTTCAATGTGTACACAGGACAATTGAACAGCGGCACGCAAGTAAGCTGCTAATGATGAACTAACGCGCCGTGTGAAGTTCTCGTGGATCATTTGTAATGTACGGATTTGCTCTTTCGAGAACTTATCAGGCGAACGAAAATCATATGTTTTCGCTGAACCAATAAATCGATCGGCTCCCGGCCGAGGTGTTTCTTCATTAGGTAAAATAGAGAGCAGCGCATCTATTTCTTTTTGAGAAAGGGATTTTTTATCTCGTTCCATAGGTTATTGAATAACGAAATCAGTGAAGTAAATATTGACAACACCTTGATAACCTAAGGAGTCGTTAATAGCGGTAGCGAGCTCCTCTTTTAGTTGTTCTTTCCCTTCTATAGTGGCAATATCATTAAAAGTTTTACTTGAGAGAAGCGATGTAATAATATCATCAATTTTAGGACGACGATCATCTATTGTTTCTAGAAATTCTTCTTCAGCGGTAGTACGTTCTTCCTCTTCAAAGCTAGAAAAGTCTTCTAAAGGCCATAATTCTAAGGTGATGGTTGCTTTTAGGTAGCGTAGGCCTCCTGGTTCGGCGAGATTGACTACTTTAGGATCGAGTGCATACATAATACCCAAGGGTTGGCGACCTTCAAAGTAGCCAACGGGTTGTGCTGATTGAGGTTGCACTGTCTGAGTAGTAGTGGCTTGCTGTACAGACACATCACCTTGGGGTTGGATAGTCGCCACCGCAGCTTGATCTTCTACTCTAATATAAAATGGCTTCCACCAAGAGTTGGGTGCTAATAGTATATACAGTGCTCCTCCCAGTAAAATAATTATACCTAAAACAGGGACAAGAATTTTCGGGGTAAGAAACTTTTTCATTAATGCATCCTTTCTGAAGATATAATTAATTTTCTGAAGGCGGCCATGTAACAGAAAATCGACGAGAGTCAGTTGGATAGATAATTACAACATCAGCTCGACGGTTTATCATTCTATTGTTTCGACTATCATTAGGTACCAATGGCTTGAATTCGGCATTGCCCGACGCAGAAAGCCGTTCTGGAGCAATACCTCCTTCTTCTGCTAGGTATCTTGCAACTGATACTGCCCGCATTGATGATAATTCCCAATTGGTAGGATAGAGAGGATTATTAGTTGGGATATCATCGGTATGTCCCTCAACCCGCACCGGATTGTCAATAGTTTGCAATACACCTACGATTTCATCTAACACTTGCTTAGCCTCTTCACGAAGTTCCGAACTGCCAGGTTCAAACGCCAGTCGTTCCGACAAACTAATGATGATCCCTTCTAGATTCATGTTAATACTTATTTCACCGTCCACATTTAGTTCTCTAGCGAAAGAAGTGAGTTCAGTACTGACTCTTACAAAGTCACGCCGCTTACTAGGCAAACTGTCGGTAAATAGTGGTGCAGAAGCTGCTTCGGTGGAAGTGGTAGCACTATTAGCATCACCTACTACTCCTGCTGCGGGCTCTTCACCTACACCATTAAAAGCCACCCGCAGTGACCAAGCAATTTTTTGAAAATTCTTTAGATCGGTGTTGGCCATAGCATATAAAACCACAAAAAATACTAGCAGTAGCGTTACAAGATCACCATATGTTCCTAGCCACTTTTCATCAGGTGGTCCATCAGGAATTGCCTGCTTATTTCGGGCCATTATTTATGCTCCACCATCGGCTCCCTCCTGCCCGCGTAGTTTAGGTAATAAGAACGATTCTAACTTTTCACGTACAATTCGAGGATTTTCGCCTGCTTGGATAGATAAAATACCTTCAACAATGACCTCACGTGCCATTGTTTCGTTTTTGTCTTTCTGTTTTAACTTGCTTGCCATAGGGTTCCATAGCACGTTGGCTAGCAATACACCGTACAAAGTAGTCAGGAATGCGATGGCAATAGAAGGACCTAGCGTTGAAGGGTCTGAAAGGTTCTGTAGTACACCTACCAGACCCATAACCGTACCAACCATCCCCATTGATGGACCAAGCCCCCCCAAGGTTTCTAACATGGATATACCTACACTGTGTCGACGCGATGCCATATCATTATCTATTTCTAGTACATCACGTACTACTGAAGGGTCTACACCATCAACAATAAGCATCAGGCCCTTTTTGATCAACGGGTCTTCAACTTTATTAGCTTCTTCTTCCAAGGATAGCAGCCCTTCACGGCGGGCCTGGTCGGCTAAAGCTACAAATTGATTAATAGTAGATTTTGGGTCGGTCTTGCCGGCTTGAAAACTCTGGGCCATAAGTGTAGGTAAATTCTTAACTACTGCTATAGGATAGGCAATTAACGTCGCTCCAATTGATCCACCCGCTACCATTATAATCGCAGAGAGATTGACTAAGGCGGCAGGATTACCTCCATCAATCATAATAGAAGCACCCATAGCTGCGAGGACAACAAGCATTCCTAACCCTGTTGAAATTTCCATTCGCCTACTCCTCCTTGTTTATAATTGGTGGGTGGAGATGAAAAATTCGCCGTCGATACTCTATAATGGCATCAACAAGTGTTTGAGCCGACTCTTTGACCACGACTTTGTCTTTATTGATGAACGAAATAACAGTATCAGGGGTTTCCTCTATAAATTCAATTATATCGGAATTAATCCAAAACTCACTAGCATCAAAACGCGTTACTTTTATCATTACGATAGCATTCCTAAATAAGTAGGGAAGTCGATTACTCTTATGCAGTAGTCAATATAACATTGATACATGGGAGTGTCAGTAAATGCCGCGTTAACGCAGCATAAACTTTTCGTAAATCGCAGAGGACAGTAAGAATATAGTTGCTTAGAATGTATATGGAAGCAACACGTTTAATAGTTGTAAAGAGGGTAAATACTTTATCGGATCAATTGGCAGAAACTTTAGACATTTCGAGAACAATTGGTATCTATTTACGCAACCTTAACTGCCACTTCACGTTAAGTTTACTGAAAGTTACTGGAGAGCGTGCTATAGTTTTCCCGTAAACTGTTTGAAAAAGGGTATTAGGTGTTAGTCTATGTCTTCAGAATTCCAGGTGAAAAATTCTAGTATAGTTAATGCATCGCAGCCAGCATTAGCACATTCTACTTTACCATCTGCACAACCGGTCTCAAAGCATCAGCCTGCGGCTAGTTTTTCGCAGACCTTAGACAATGTACAGCTTGTTGCTTCTTCTAAAAGGAGCCAACCCAGATCCTCAGCATCAACAAAGCCGCCACTTAATCGCTGGCGCAGCCTTCATTTTCTGGCTGCGCATTCTTCCCCTCGCATAAAACGGCCTTGGTTGCACCCAAACTTTAATCGAGTGGATATTCCGGATATCGAATTACAGAATATCCTTGGCACTATACCGCAGAGTTCCATTATCGAACGTACCGCATGGTCTCAATCAATTACTCCATCTGCTTCTGTTGCCCCAACTTCGTCGGCATTACTTTCGACCACCCAGCCGCTTACCCTTGCTGATTATCCTCGCCCACCTGCAGATAATGGACAGGGTATCCATTGGATTCCAACTGTTAGTCAAGCCCCTGAAGTAGTGGATCGCTTTGTCAATGAGGCTGTATCAATGGGGATGAAATGGGTGCTGTTCCTTAATGAAGAGACAGATATTGGTAAAAACGATTATCTGGTCAAGAAGTTAACTAAAGCTGGAATTGAACCAATTATGCGCATCTATACTCCCGGCCTCTCACCTATTAAGGGAGATATCAAAGAAATGGTTCAACACTATAAAAAACTAGGGGTTGATTATTTCCAAATTTACAATGAACCTAATCTTATGGTAGAAACTGGTGGCAAATACCCTGATGTAGAACAGTATTTAGATCTATGGACAAGCGCAGCTCGGCAGGTTATTGATGCAGGGGGGTTGCCCGGTTTCGGTGCGCTTAGCCCTCAAGGCGAAATGGATGATCGAACTTTTTTACAACAAGCTCTCGTTGGACTCAAAAAACGTGGTTTGACCCATCTGTTAGATCGCGCCTGGTTGTCTATGCACAATTATACCGGCCCTCGTCCGCTGAATGATCCCGACGGGTTCATGCGTTTCCGACAATATGATGCCATTATAAAATCATTACTGGGACGTTCAATGCCAATAATTGGTACCGAAGGTGGCACCCATATTACTGAACATGTATCGGAAGAAAAGCAAGTTGAGATGGTAACCAATGCCTACAAATATATGCGGGAACAGCGCGAACCCTATAATTTCGCTTATACATATTGGATTTTGGCTAATGGCCATGACTCGGCTTGGGATGAGCACGCCCTTATCCGGCCGGATGGACCCACAGAACTAGCCAAAGCTTTAAAGAAAATGGCTTCAGGAGCAAGATAATGAGTGGTATTTTTTCTGCTTTTCGTATTACAGCTTCGGCGTTAACCAGCCAACGTTTGCGTATGGATGTGACTGCTAACAATGTAGCTAATGCTGAAACAACGCGCACCGAAGAAGGAGGTCCTTACCAACGGCAGCAAGTAGTATTTGAAGCAATGCTAGATGGCCCCAACTTTATTCCTACTTCTTTTTCCATAAATAATAGTAAACCTGGTAAGGGAGTGAATGTGACCGAGATTGTGGCTGACGACTCGCCGGGCAACCGAGTGTACGACCCTAATCATCCCGATGCTGATGATGAGGGTTTTGTAACTTACCCTAATGTCAACATTGTTACTGAAATGACCGACATGCTCTCTGCTACTCGCTCTTATGAAGCAAACGTGACCGTATTTAATTCATTAAAGAATATGGCTATGAGAGCACTTGATATTGGCCGTAGTTAGTCCCAAAAAAAGCTTATAAAAATAAATTAGATTTTGTAAGTTGGATAAGGTAAATTATCTGTCTCTGCAAGTTTATCCAACTCATCTGATTATGTGAGGAGTAATCAAATGCCCATTGATCCTATAATAGGCGTTAATAGTATAACCCAGCCAAACAATCCAACATTACCCGGCAGCCAACCCGTGTCGATGATCGATAACTTTGGACAAATATTAAGCAACGCCATCAATAGTCTGAATCAAAAAGAAGTCACAGCCGATCAGGCTATAGCCAGTTTAGCTGCTGGCGAGGATGTTGAATTGCACCAGGTTATGCTTGCCATGCAAGAAGCAGATGTTGCTTTTAGGTTTGCATTACAAGTACGTAACAAAATTGTTGATGCATATCAAGAAATTATGCGAATGCAGGTGTAGATAACCGAATCATCGGATATAACCCGTGAACCAGTCACTTGTTTCCACAAACCAATCCAAACCTGCCGAGATATGGAATCAGCTTTCCTTAAACCGAAAGATTGGGTTGGGTGCTCTTTTGATAGCAGCCGTAACTGGCATAATATTCTTTTTTACCTGGGCGCAATCGCCAGAGTATTCAGCTGCCTTCACTGATTTGAAGACAGAAGATGCTGCAGCTGTTGTGGATTATCTCAAAGAGAATAACATAAGTTATGAAATTGATGATGACGGCAGCACTATTCGCGTGCCAGCTAGCCAGGTTCATGAAGTTCGTTTAGCGTTAGCTAGCCAGGGTTTGCCAGGCGAAGGTGCCATTGGCATGGAATTATTTGATAATGCAAACCTGGGTATGACCGATTTTCTTCAACAGGTTAATTATCAGCGTGCTTTGGAAGGAGAATTATCCCGAACTATCAGTAGCCTAAAGTCCGTTCGTTCCGCCAGAGTACATATTGTTATTCCCCAACCTACTTTATTTAGCGAGGAAGAGGAACCTACTACCGCTTCAATAGTGGTTGATTTAGAGTCGGGCCAGCGTTTGGGCCAGGAACAAGTACAAGCCATTAGTCATTTGGTTTCGAGCGCAGTAGAAGGACTTACTCCTGACAATCTAACCATTGTAGATATGAATGGAAATGTATTGGCTGATGGGACTGTCTCGGCTAATACGGCTTCTATGGTTTTAAGCTCAAGCCAGGTCGAATCGCAACGTAACTTCGAGCGAGATATGGAGTTGCGAATTGAATCAATGCTCAGAAACGTGCTTGGTCCTGATAAAGCTGTGGTCAGAGTAACGGCTGACATGAATTGGGATCAGGTGCAGATTGAAACTGAGCGTTTTTTCCCTGGCGAAGAAGATGGTGTTTTGCGTAGTTCGCGTCGGATTAGCGAAACTTACTCTGGAACCGATGATACTACTGGTGGCGTCCCCGGTGTAGCCGCCAATGTTCCGGATGAAGCTCCAACATTTCAAACAGAGATAACCGGCACTAACGGTAGTGGGTATCAGCGTTTTGATCTTACTACTAATTATGAAGTTTCTCGATCGACCTCAAGAGTTATCTCTGCTACCGGACAGGTAGAACAGCTTTCCGTATCGGTGATGGTAGATAATATAACAGATACCCAAACTATTGCTGCCATAGAACAAGCTACCATTGCCGCAGCCGGTATCAATCCGGCACGAGGTGATGTGTTAACCGTCAATAGTATACCCTTTGATCGAACATTCGAGGTTGAACAAGCGGCAGCTTTGGAGACAGCTCAAAAGCGCGAGTTTTATCTTCAGTTAGCTCAATGGATAGCCGTTGCCATAGCTTTAGTTGCACTCTTCTTTGTCGTCCGTAGCTTGCTGCGGAGCCTGAGGCCTCCTGAGCCTGAGATTACAGTTGAAGGCGCTGATCCACAGGCTGCATTACTTGAAGAAGTTACCAAAGCATCCAATGGTGAGCAGCTTAGCAATGGTTCGATACTAGGTCTCGGTGATCCGCTCAATCGCGACGACAACCAACAACTTGCCGCTGAAAAAGCTCAAATGTCACGGCAACTTCAGTTGATAGCCAAGAATCGCCCAGAAGCAATTGCTCAAATTATTCAATTTTGGCTAGCAGAAGATGGACACAAAAATGGATGATGAAAATTTAGATCTCACTGGTAAGCAAAAAGCTGCTGCCTTACTAATCACTTTAGGGCCAGAAGCTGCTTCGCACGTACTCAAGCACTTTGAAGAAGAAGAAATTGAAACCTTGACATATGAAATTGCTCAGATGGGACGTGTTCCTAGTGGGGTAAAAGAGGCTGTGTTAGAAGAATGTTATCATATGTCATTTGTTAGCGAGGGATTAGATGCTGGCGGTTATGAGTATGCTCGCGACATGTTAGCCCGCGCCCTTGGCAGCCAAAAAGCTCGTGAGTTTATGGATCGAGTAAAATTGCGCTCTCAAGGTGCACCTTTTGACTTTTTAGATGATGCTGATCCTGCTCAGATTGCCAACTCGCTAAAAAATGAGCATCCTCAAACTATTGCTTTGATTGTCTCTTATCTAAAAGCTGCTAAAGCTGCAGGTGTGCTATCCAATTTTGAAGAACGTCTGCAAGGTGAAGTAGCAAGTCGTATTGCTGCAATGGACCGGGTTTCTCCTGACGTAATTAAGGATGTAGAAGCGGGAGTAAAAGGAAAACTGTCATCTCTGTTGATGCAGCAAAATTACGCCAGTGCAGGTGGGGTCGCTTCATTGGTAAGTATATTACATCAGGTTGATCGCAGTACGGAAAAAGCTATCATGGATGCGCTGGATGAAAATCAACCCAAGGTAGCTGAAGAAGTTAGACAAAAGATGTTTATCTTTGAGAATATTATTACTCTAGACGATCGAGCTATTCAACGCATTTTACGTGATGTAGATAACAAAGACTTAATTTTGGCCCTTAAAGGTGCTAGTGAAGAAGTCAAGAATCTTATCTTCCGCAACCTATCAAAACGTGCTGCGCAGTTGCTTAAGGAAGAACTGGGTATTATGGGGCCGGTACGATTACGCAATGTAGAAGAAGCACAACAACGTATTGTGGGTATTATTCGGCAACTGGAAACAGCGGATGAAATTGTTATTTCTCGTCCTGGTCAAGATGAAGTTATTAGTTAAAATTCGTATGATATCGTGATGAACAACAAATAGTTATATGGCTAAAATACTTAAATCTGTTGATTTCGATGCTAACAATATAGTGTCGGTAAAATCAACACCTATTTTACCTGATTTACCTGAACTGATTGAGCCTGTTGATACTAACGTCGCTGCTGCGGAAGAAAATTTACAGGAAGATGCTTCTAATCTTATAGCAGAGGCACAAGCACACGTTGAGAAAATGCTCAACCAAGCCGAGGTGAAGATAGAAATTTGGAAAGAGGAAGCCCAAAAAGAGGGGTGGGAGACCGGCTACGCCCAAGCAAAGCACGACGTAGAAGAAAAGTTGGCCAACTCCCTAACAACAGTCCATAATTTGGCTCAAGCAGCGGTGGAAGCAAAAATATTGCTCTTAAAAGATAGCCAAACCGAAATCGAACATCTTGCTATAGCTATTGCTGAAAAAATTATTGGTAAAGAGCTTACTGTGAACCCAAAAGTTATCTCTGATATTGTTGTTCAAGCTATTGAGGCAGCTGATATTCAAGGTGCTTGCTCTATTAAAGTGAATCCGCAAGATCATGAAATTCTTGAGCCTTTGTGGGAAGCCATTCCTTCATTTCAAAGCCCAGACAATGCTTGGCAATTAGTAGCTGACAAACGAGTCAGACGAGGTGGTTGCCTCATTGAGGTTAATGGAGGCGTTGTAGATGCTCAGATCGAGTCTCAGCTGGCAGAAGTTACTAGTGCCTTCGAAACTTACAGCAAGAGATAATAAAACAATTATTTTTCATCATCTAACACAGCTCGAATCATTTGAACTAACTCTACAGCAGAAAAAGGTTTTGGAATGAAAGCGATATTTATGTTAACGAAGTTGTCATTATGGCTATTGGCTTTACCTGTATAACCTGAAGTGAGCAAGATTTTTGTGTCAGGGCTCACGACCCTAAATTGATCGACCAAAGCTTGACCCCCCATTTTTGGCATCACTGTATCTGTTAACAATAGATGAATTTTACCACTATATTCCTGAGTTATACGTAGTGCCTCCACACCGTCAGAAGCCTCAAGTATTTTATAACCTTGTTTTCCTAATACAAATTTAGCGAGATTTCGAACCGATGGTTCGTCTTCTACAACTAAAATAGTTTCGGTGCCTCCGACTAAACTTTTAACAGGTCTTTTTTCTTGAGGAGAGTCCGAAGCTTTTTCTGTAGAACGAGGTAAGTAAACCTTAAAAATTGAGCCTTGCCCAAGTTCGCTATATACCCAAATATGTCCTCCATTTTGCTTGATGATGCCAAAAACTGTAGCTAGACCTAAACCAGTCCCTTTACCCTCCTCTTTTGTGGTAAAAAATGGCTCGAAAATGCGCATTTGTAGGTCTTTACTCATACCGACTCCGTTGTCGCTGACAGATAGTTGGACATATTCTCCTTGTTCGACTTCCAAGTGAGAAGCTGTATAACTGTCATCAATTACGGTATTCTTAGTCTCAATTGTCAATTTACCACCTTCAGGCATAGCATCGCGAGCATTTACAGCTAAATTAACGATCACTTGTTCTATTTGAGTTGGGTCAACTTTTACTGACCAAAGTTCGGGTGACAGATTCGTTTTTACCTCGATGTGTTCCTCTATTAAGCGCTCCAGTAGCTGACTAATATTATCTACTACGCTATTTAAATTTACGACCTTGAGACTTGTCATTTGTTTGCGGCTAAAAATGAGTAGCTGTTTAACTAAAGTGGCAGCCTGCAAACTAACTTCTTGAATTTTATGCGCTAACTCTTTTAATTCTTCCTGTTCTGTCGGTAGTTCTATTTCTATCATTTCGGCATAACCTCTGATTGGGGTTAGTAGGTTGTTAAAATCATGAGCTACACCGCCGGCTAATAAACCAATTGCCTGCATTTTTTGGGCTTGATGATATTGCTCTTCTAGTTGCAGTTCTCGTGTGACATCTCGTTGAACACTGACGTAGTTAATAACTTTGCCGTGCTCATTGCGAACAGGACTAATTACTGCTTCATCAGTATAAAGCGTGCCGTCTTTCTTGCGGTTAATAAGACGCCCGTGCCATACTTTACCCGCGCTAATCGTAGACCATATTTCTCGATAAACAGAGTCGTCCTGTTCCCCGCTTCTGATAAGTTGGCCTAATTTTTTGTTAACTGCTTCAGCACGACTATAACCAGAAATGCGTTCGAAAGCAGAGTTGACATAAAGAATGGCTCCTTTTGTGTCAGTTATGATAACGCTTTCAACCGATTGCTCGATTGCCGTGGTTAATCGCTGCATTTGGCGATTACGGAGCTGTAATTCTTCTTCGGCCCGTTTGCGCTCGGCAATTTCTTGCTGAGCTTGCTCAAATAATCGTGCATTCTCAACTGCAATAGTTGCCGTTACAGCAAGGGGTTCTAGCAAAGCCTGATCTTTCTTGTCAAAACGATTTGGCTCAGTGTCTACCACTTGGAGAACCCCGATAACTCTTCGTTTTATTCGGAGAGGAACACTTAAGATGGAGCGCATCTCTACACCTATCTCCTCATCTATGCCTTTGTAATGGCGTTCATCGGTGCGCGTGTCCGAGATAATTATGCTCTCACCGTGTTGAACTACCCAACCTACAATACCTTTCCCATATGGCAAACGACGGAAACGGACAGATTTTGTTTCTGGATCGGTAGCTTGTTGGCAAACCAATTCAGCTGTCTCAGAGTCAGTCAGCCACACTGAACCCGCTGTTATGTTTAATAGATCGCGTACCTCTTGTAATAGAGCTGTAAGTACTTGATCTAAATCAAGCGTAGAATTAAATGTTTGGCTAGCTTTGTTTAGTTGTTCAAGTTGTTTATTATGGTGTTGAAGTGCCTGCTCTGCTTGTTTACGCTCGGCAATTTCTTGCTGAGCTTGGGCAAACAGGCGAGCATTTTCTAACCCAATCGCAGCTGCATTTGCTAACGGCTGTAGTCTATCCAAATCTTTTGTGGAAAACATATTCACTTTTTCAGAGTCCAGTCGAAGCAAACCAAAAACATGGTCTCCCAAAAAAATGGGCAGGACTAGATGCGATCTCACCCAAGCAGTTTCTTCATGGACTATCCACCGTTTCTCTTGACGGGTATCGGAGATAATTAAGGGTTTTTTTGTCTGGATAGCCTCGATCTCAAGAGGGAAATTAGCTAATGGCTGGACCAAGTTCGCGATATGCTTTTCGCTATCAAAAACACGGTAGCCTTGCCAAGAGCCTATGCGTAATTTATCGCCTTCTAATAACATAATATGCGCCGCCCTGTATGGGACAAGACGCTGTATTTGACGCAAGATTTCATCGAGAATGGCATTTAAGTTGGTTTGTGAAGCAATGGCTAAGGTGGCCTCAGTTAGAGTTTCGGCTAAGAGGCGCTGTTCATGTTCTGCGGTTAACAAAATCTCACCCGTTTTTATAATTGGTAGAATAAACTGACGCTATTTTACTGTACCATATATTACACAAAATGTGTATCACCGTATAGTTTTACAAGCCTCTTCATTTTCGAGCGACTGGAACGATCTGCTGTGGCCGCTCATCGTCATGCGCAGCGAGGAAATGTATCCGCTGGCGGTCGGCATCACCGGCCCCGATCCCAAAGCGGCCAACTCCTACGAGCAGCCCAATTTGGTCACGGCCCAACCCTTCCAAGCTGTGGAAATCAGCGACGGGCAAGCGGTGATCACCTTGCCTCCGCTTGCCGTAACGGCACTCACTTTCCGGCTGGAAAGCTAACAATCGGAGCGACAAAGCTTGCTTTGTTCACAAGTAAAAGTAAGATGAAGTAAGCTTTGTTGCCCTATTGCGCAGAGCCGTACTTTCCAAAGGAGTGATGTACTATGCTTAAAAAAATTATAGTAACCGGCGGCAGTGGTAAAGCCGGTCGAGCCGTCGTGCGCGATCTGGTCGAGCACAACTACGAGGTCTTAAATGTTGATTTAACGCCCCCACGCGAGTCGTTGGCCCCTTTTCTCAAAGCCGACCTGACCGAACTGGGCCAGGCGATGGAGGTGCTGCACGGAGCGGACGCCGTGGTGCACTTGGCTGCCATTCCGGCCCCCGGCTTGCAAACCGAAGAGACCACTTTTCGAGTCAATATGACCAGCACCTATAACCTCTTCAGCGCGGCAATCGGGTTGGGCTTGCAGCGAGTCGTCTGGGCTTCGAGCGAGACCACTCTGGGCTTGCCCTTTGATAGTGAACAGCCCGCCTACGCACCCATCGACGAGGATCATCCGCTTTACCCTGAGTCGAGCTACGCTGTTTCCAAAGTGCTAAGCGAGGAGATGGCCCGACAGTTCAACCGCTGGAGCGGTGTCCCCTTCATCGGCTTGCGCTTTTCAAACATCATGGAGCCGGACGACTACCAGCGTTTTCCCGGCTTTTGGGACAACCCCCGCCTGCGCAAGTGGAACCTATGGGGCTATGTTGATGCTCGCGATGTAGCGCAAAGCTGCCGCCTGGGCCTTGAGGCCGACATTCAAGGTGCGGAAGCCTTCATCATCGCCGCTGCCGACACTGTAATGGACCGACCTAATTCCGAACTGATGGCCGCTGTTTTTCCCGATGTCCCTCTCCGTGAAGGCGTCGGCGATTTTGAAACGTTGCTGGCTATCGACAAAGCCCGCCAGCTTCTCAGCTACAATCCCGAATACTCCTGGCGCGATCATCTGTAATAAGCTAAGAAGCTTCGCCTCAAACCGGCAAGAGAATTAGGACGCAGATGAACGCAGATGAACACTGATTTTTTATTTTTATCTGAGAAACTCAGCGTTTATCTGCATCCAAAATTTTGTCTCGCCTGTAGAAATTTATCAAATAGCTGAGTCGATGCGTAACCTTTGTCCCACCAGCCAACGAGCCATCCATCCATCCAACTATACTAATATCATAATGAAACCAGAACTTTCCAAGAGAATGGTCGGTAGGGGTGATGGCAACGTTAACGAATCATCCGTACATGACAGATCGTTCAATGACGTTGCCTCGCCCGCCAGAGGAACTAAAAGTTTCGATTTCAATTTGATTTCAGTATAATCACCCAAATCTTTATATTGTCAGGGTCAAACGGGTATGCTATACTGTCTGTTAGCATAAATGTGAGACAAAAGGCTATTCTTCTATGACCCAACCTTTTGATGACAACCCCGACCTGTTTGATGATGAAGAACCGGATAATGGACGTCCTTCGCTGTTGACGATGATCATTCTCTTCTTGCTCGTTATTACTATGTTGGCGAGCCTGGTTTGGCCTATTTTGCACAGCTACAGCCGCCCCGCGCGTTTTCTCCCTACCCCCACATCCCCGTTTTTGCACGAAGCATAACGATTGCTCGCCCTTTGGAACCGTGGTAAAATTCTGCCTAACAATTTACATCCTTAAATCCCATAGATTTTATGGAGTTGGCAAAGCGATGCAATTGGTTGAAATTTACGTCAATGATCAAGAAGTTGCCGGAGAGTACATCGCTCAGGCATTTTTTGAATGGAACGGGCAAGAGTGGGAAATGACCGTTAAGGGTGCTTCAAAAGACGAGGCCGAAAGTACGGCCAAGGCGCAGGCAGAAGCCTATTTACAAGCATGGACCGCCGACAAAAACGCCGCAAATGACAAATATAGCGTCTACCCTTTTTAGAAATGGAACAAACGCATGACAACCACATATCGTGAATATCTTGATTTCGCCATCGAAACCGCCTGGCAGGCCGGACAGCTTACGCTAGGCTATTTCCAAACCGATTTACGACCCGATTTCAAAGCCGATGAGTCGCCCGTGACCATCGCCGACCGCGAAGCGGAAAAGCTGATTCGCAGTCGCATCGAAAGGCAGTATCCCCACCACGCCATCGTTGGCGAAGAATTTGGCGAAGCAGTGGACAGCGAAACCAACAGCCACCGCTGGTTCATCGACCCCATCGACGGCACCCGCTCTTTTATCCGTGGCGTGCCGCTGTATGGCGTGCTGATTGGTCTGGAAATCGACGGGGTCAGCCAGGTCGGTGTGGCTCATTTTCCAGCCCTCAATGAAATGGTCGCCGCCGCTACAGGCGAAGGCTGCTGGTGGAATGGCCGCCGGGCGCAGGTCTCTACGTCTACCCGGCTTAAAGAGGGAGTAGTGGCCCATTATGATGCCGCCGCCTTCCAAAAACAGGGGCGCGGCGCGGCTTGGGAGCGCTTCCAAAAGCAAGCTGGCTATCGGGCCGGCTGGTGCGATGCTTATGGCTACTTGCTTGTCGCTACCGGTCGCGCTGAGTTGATGCTCGATCCGGTGATGAACAGTTGGGACTGTGCTCCCTTCCCCCCCATTCTCCAAGAGGCGGGTGGTTACTTTGGCGATTGGTCGGGCAACCCCACCATTCACGGTGGCGAAGCAATGGCTACAACGCAAACACTTCTACCGGAAGTACTGGAGATTATTCGGGGTGATAATGAAAGCTAACGGGTGGAAATAAACAACTTCCCCAATACCAAAAATGGAGATAGGGAGATAAAGCAATAAGGAGATTTGGTAGACCAATCTCTCAATCTCTCATCTCCTACCATGTTGCTCAAGTTATTTTACGGCTGATCCTAAAGGCCGTAAATGGACTATGGCAAAGCGATCTACAAGCTGGTCGATCCGGTTGTTTTGTGATATGCTGGAACATAGGCGAAATTTCAAGTGGCAGTACTACCCGGAGAACTGTCACTTTTTCTTTTGGAGACTCAAGAATGACCGACACCGCAGGATCGTCACCGTTGATTGGCCGAACGCTTGGGAACTATCAAATCGTTGAGCAGATTGGCCAAGGCGGTATGGCTACCGTCTACAAAGCCTTTCAGTTCACCATCGATCGCTATGTGGCGGTTAAGGTGCTGCCCAGCCAATTTGCCCGAGACCCTAACTTTGTCAAACGCTTCGAGTACGAAGCGAAAGCGATCGCCACGTTGGAGCATCCCCATATTCTGCCGGTTCACGATTTCGGTGCCGACGGCGACCTCTACTATATGGTCATGCGCTACGTTGAAGGCGGCACGCTTTCAGATTTGATGGGCCAGCCTCTGCCGTACGAGCGGATTGTGCAATACGTGGGCGACGTTGCTCGCGCTTTGGATTACGCGCACCGGCAGGGCGTTGTCCATCGCGACATTAAACCCAGCAATATGCTCATCGACCAACATGGCGAGATACTGCTGACCGATTTCGGTATCGCCAAAATTATGGAAGGTGCCAACGCCACGCAGCTAACCGCTACCGGCAACATCATCGGCACCCCGGCCTACATGGCCCCCGAACAGGCGCAGGGCGCTAAAGTAGACGGCCGCAGCGACATCTATTCGTTGGGCGTAGTCCTCTACGAACTTCTGACCGGCCAGCCGCCTTATCAAGCCGAAACGCCTTTTGCTATCGCCCTCAAACACATTAGCGAACCGCTGCCCCCACCTCGAAAGATTAAGTCCGATATTCCCGAAGCATTTGAACAGGTTGTTTTGAAATCGATGGCCAAAGAGCCGGAGCATCGGTTTGCTACTGCCGCGCAAATGGCCGAGGCGCTGCAGGCGGCGCTTAAGGCCAGCGAGAGTCCATCGGCCACGCCTCTGCCGTTCATTTCTACCATCCCCGATGAAGAAGCAACCCAGTTAGGCCAACTGCCCCTGGATAAGCGCTCAGGTACCGAAGCGGTGCGCTCGCCATCTCAAACCCAGGCCGAGGCTTCAGCTAAACCTGCCAATAACGCGCGCGTGATGATGGTGGTGGGCGGCGGCATACTGGTTTTGCTGTTACTTGCTTTAGGCATCGGAGCCTGGTTTTTGGCTGCCGATGGCGATGGGGACGAAGCGGCTAGCCGCGCAGCCGCCGTAGAAGCCGAACGTGTGGAAGGTGATGATGATGACGGTGCCGATGACCTTCCCGAGGATGATGAGATCCTGTTTGAGGATAATTTTGAGGACGGTGATGACAGCCTTTGGGCTCAGGAAAGTCTCAGAGATGAGTTCGGTATCGCCAAAACTGAAATTGAGGATGGCGTGTATGATATTGAGGTTATATCATACAGTGAAGACGGCAACACCGGCTGGGCCGAGTTATATGATGAAACGTTTGATGATTTCGTCCTCACCGTTGAGGTTTTTCCGCCGCGAGAGGAGATCGATTTTGAATACGGTGTTTTCTTTCGCGACTCTGATGAAGGTGTTTATTACTTTGTGGTAGGCCTCGACGAATTTTATGTAGCCGCTTCGACGGATGATGAGGAAATTAATCTGGTCGAACCGGTGTCACTCGACGTGTTAGCCGATAGAGAACCCTATAAATTAACAATCGAAGCCATCGGCCCTTCTCTAAGTTTCTTTGTAGATGGCGATTTGGTCGCTACTGTTGAGGATGATACCGCTGAAACCGGCGCGCTTGGTTTTTTTCTCGACGTACTGGAAGAGGGAGATGCGGAGATGGAACTTGATAACTTCTTGATTGAGACTCCGTAAGACTGAAGATAGAGATAAGGAGATTAAGAGATTAGGAGATTGATTTTGAAAATCTCCTGATCTCTAGTCTCCAATCTCTGTTTTTTCAATCAACCTGATCAGGACTTAAGTGAGAGCCGGTGGCTTCGTAGCCGTCCGGCTTTTTGACTAAAAATGGCCCCATCACTAACTGATCGATGTCTGAGGCGGCGAAGGTGTTAATCGCCTCCTGCGGTGTCGTCACAATAGGTTCGCCCCGCAAGTTGTAGGACGTATTAAGCAGAACCGGCACGCCGGTGGCCTGATCGAACTTTTTGATCAGGTTGTAGTAGCCCGAATTCCACTCCTCGCGAACGCTTTGTAAGCGCCCGGTGCCGTTGTGGCAAACAGCCTGAATTTTGTCCCATTTGTCTTCAGGAATATCGGAAACCATCAGCATATAGCGGGGTGGATATTGTTTATTAAGATTAGGCGTTGAGAAATATTCATGGGCCCGATCTTCCATAACCACCGGCGCAAATGGTCGGAACGGCTCGCGGAATTTAATCTTGGTGTTGACGATCTCTTTCATCGCTTCGCTGCGCGGGTCGGCAATGATCGAGCGATGGCCCAGCGCCCGCGGCCCCCACTCAAACCGGCCTCGATACCAGCCGATGACCTTTTCTTGCAGCAGGGTGTCGACAGCCTGATCGAGTAATTTATCATCATCATCAAACTCTTCATAAGCAAACCCGCTCGATTTGATGGCTTCCACCATCGCGCTTTCCGGGAATTCAGCGCCCCAATAGGCATGCTCCATCGTAAATCGACGCGGATGGCCGAAGATGACGTGGTAGGCGTAGAGCGCTGCGCCTAACGCGCCACCGGCATCACCGGCCGCCGGCTGGATGAAGACATTCTCAAACGGCCCTTCGCGCATGACGCGACCATTGGCTACGCTGTTTAACGCCACCCCCCCGGCCATGACCAAATTTTTGGAACCACCGCTTGTTTTATGAGCGCAGCTAACCATCTTCAGAATAATTTCTTCGGTGACACGCTGGATGCTGGCCGCGATGTCGGCATATTTTTGGTTTTGAGCCGCCACGGCATTGTCCCAATCCGGATGATCTTTGGTCGGATGCGTTGTTTCACTGAAAAACTCCGCTTCCGGTTTGCGCGGTGGGCCGAACAGATCGATAAACTTCTGGTTGAAGGTTTTTGAGGTGGAGTAATGGAAGCTGAAATAGTCCATATTGAGGGTAAGGCCGCCATCGTCATTGACATTGACCACCTTGTAGATGTCATCCATATACTTGGGTTGGCCGTAGGGTGCCATACCCATCACCTTGTATTCGCCGTTGTTAACCCGAAAGCCCAGGTAGGCCGTAAAGGCGGAATAGAGCAGCCCCAGTGAATGGGGAAAGCGCAGTTCGTGGCTTAGGTTGATGGCGCTGCTGCCGCTGCCGTTCCATGCAGCGGTCGCCTGGCCGATCGTGGCTGTTGTCCACTCACCAACGCCGTCGATGGTTAAAACGGCGGCGTCTTTGTAAGGCGAGCAAAACATAGCGCTGGCGGCGTGAGACAAGTGGTGTTCGACGAAGAGGATTTTGTTGGTGGGCACGCCGATGCCGGTTTGTAACTGGCTTTTGATCCATAACTTTTCGTTGAACCAGGTAACCATTGATTCACGAAAAACGCCCCAGGATTTCGGGAAGGTACTGAGCGTAGTCTGCATAATCCGCTCGAATTTAACCAGCGGTTTTTCGTAAAAAACTACGTAGTCCAGATCGTCACTGGTGATGTTGGCTCGCTTCAGGCAGAACTCGATGGCCTGTTTGGGGAAGCTGTGATCGTGTTTTTTGCGGGTAAAGCGTTCTTCTTCGGCGGCGGCAACAAGCTGACCATCAACCAAGAGGGCTGCGGCGGCATCGTGATAGTAACAAGAGACTCCTAAGATATTCATCAAAATTGCCTTAATACTTCTTCTAAGGTTTTGTCACCGGTGGTACGCGGTCGCCACAGTTCTGCGGGGAGCGTTTTTATTTGAAGGGGATCGCTCAACAAACGCACGCCTATGGCGAACGGTACAAAAACGGTAAAGTAAAATAGGGTCAGCACAATTCGGGCCAAAAAGTCGCCAATCATCTGCCCGAATTTTTTCCAGCCTTCCCAAAGTTTTTTCCAATTCATACAGTAACTCTTCTAAGCACTAGAATACAATTAAAGCCAAGCCGTTTTATCACTTATCCAGAGATGGGATGATATACGACGAGGAGATTTAGTTTGTTTTAGCCTCATCGCTATAGTCGTACAATTTAGAACAAGGTATAAATGAAAGGAGCAACGCCTGAAGTGTTGGCGAAAACAAGCAGCAAGCCGAAAAGTAGCAAAACGGTAATCATAGGGATCATCCACCACAATTTGCGCTGCCACAGAAATACCATCACCTCACCGATAACGCCTGTATTGGTCATCATCCCTTTGAAGAAGTTTTTCATCATTATCTCCTAAAACAAACAGGAGGATACGTGTATCCTCTTAAGTTTACTATTCCAAGCCCACATTTTAGCACGACCGGCTAACGGGAGCAACAACGTTACAATCTAATAATGATAGGAATCAAAAAGAGCCTGACATCATCAGGCCCTTTTACTATATTCTATTGGATGAATTCTATTGCGTGATACAAATAAGGCTACTCATCATCGCCCGGAAACTCCTGCGCCGGCATATCGAGCTTAACCAATTCACCGTGGTAGTTGACAATAATTTTGAAGCCCATCATACCAAGCATCATCCGGGCGTCGTCGGGCATTCCCTGAGTCATTAAATCATCCATACGGTTAATTGAGGAGTCGACCATGGCCTTGGTAAAGAGATCGTCTTTGCCAATAAAATTCATAACGCCTTCGGAAACCAAATCTTTATTAGCCGAAACTTGTTCGTGTAGCCAGGTGACAACCTGGCGGTCTATTTGTTCAGCAGCGACATGACGCCGGAAATCGCCGTCCATAATAACATAGTGCGGCTCTTGGCCAATATACGTTGTTTCTACCGGATTACCGGCTTCATCGTACACCAAATTGGTGAAAAGCGCTTTGTGAGGTTTAGACTGTTCCATAGTTGTTTCTTCCATATATTTTGGTGATATTCATTTATATTATAGCATAAAACTTCTTGTTGTGAGACCATCAATAGCCTGGATGGAATGTTAAAGAAATGTTGAAATACCAGTAGAGCTATTAACAATAGCTCCGTTGTAGTGCCTAAAATCGCTCTCTCTAGTGTACAGAGAAAGCGCAACAAATGTTATAGTGAGAGCAACAGTAAATATTCAAACAAACTTCTGTAGCACGCTACAGATAGTAATTACAGAGGAGATCTATAAAATGTTAAAGTGGGCATTAATTTTTCTCGTTATCGCACTTATCGCAGCTGTACTAGGTTTTGGTGGTGTTGCCGGTGCTGCTTCAAGTATCGCTCAGATTCTGTTCTTCGTATTTTTAGTTATCTTCCTGGGTTCTCTGGTTCTCAGCTTAGTAAAACGCGCTTAACTACGGCATCGATAGGTATATGGTTTTGAAATCACAAAACAAATATCGCTTCCAACGTGTTATACGTTTCGGGAGCGATTTTGTTTTAAATTTTGGTCCAATATGGATTCCAAGGAGTTCGTAGAAATGGAGGCAATGGTCATGCCCGAAAGTCTTTATCGGGCATCCAACAGCGCTTATGGCGATAGATTCCCGCCAAGCTTGTCCTCGCGTAGGCGGGGAAGCATGCGGGAATGACATCGCAAGCGTTCCTCCTCGCCCGTTAGATCCCTATTAACGCGACGATGAGCGACGCTTTTTGCGATATCCTGATGCTCCCCGCTTTTTTCTTCCTGAGCCTATCTTTTCTGTATAAGTACAGCCCAATGCATATCGAGAACAGCCTAAAAATGGACCATATTTGCCGCTCTTTGCCTCCAATGTTCCCTCTTGACACTGAGGGCAGACCTGACCCACTTTGTCCGATTTCGGTACAGCCTTCGATCGGGAACGTTTCCCGCTTTTTGAGGCTGACTTCGGCGCTCGAGCGGCAGGCTGGCGTTCAGAGGCTGCGGCTGCTGTAGCTTGGTCAACCGTTTCTTTGAACGGCCCGTAAAATTGCCGCATCATCGTCAGCCGATCTGTTTTGCCGGTCGCAATTCGGTCCAGATTTTCTTCCATCGTAGCAGTAAAACCCACGTCGACCACCATCTGAACGTGGCGCTCCAGAAGTTCGCATACTTGAAAACGTAGTGGAGCGGGATAGAGGCGTTTCTTTTCCAAGCCCACATACTTGCGATCTTTAAGCGTTTCTACAATGGTAGCATAGGTGCTGGGCCGGCCTAGCCCTAATTTTTTTAACGCCCCGATGAGTTGCGCTTCGGTATAGCGATTAGGTGGCTGGGTGAAATGCTGTTTCGGCAAAAGTTGATGTAAGGTGAGAAGATCGCCTTTGACCAAATCCGGCATAGCGGCATTTTCG
>JAGRBZ010000458.1 GCA_020433805.1 Anaerolineae bacterium | reverse complement strand
CGGCCACGGTTTCGACCCCGCCGCCACTTATCGCTCCGGCAGCAGCGTGGGTTTACACAGCCTTTTTGAACGCACCGAGCTACTAAACGGCCGCTTAGAAATTGAAAGCAGCGAAGAAGGAACGACAATTTATGTGGAGATACCGGTATGACGACTGACGAACGAATTCGAATTGTATTGGCCGATGACCACGCCGTGTTACGGGCCGGGCTGCGAGTACTGCTCAATGCCGAGCCGGACATGATCGTGGTCGGCGAGGCTGGCGATGGCGATCACTGTATTCAAATCGCCAAGCGGCTGGAGCCGGACGTTATCCTGCTCGATATTAATATGCCCAAAACCAATGGACTGGAGGCGCTGAGCCAGTTACGGCAGGCCGTGCCGCGCAGCCGCGTTTTGATTTTAACCATGCATGACGATGCCGTCTACCTGCGGCAGGTGCTGGCCTCCGGCGGGGCCGGCTATGTGCTCAAAGAAGCCGCCGATAGCGAACTGCTCACCGCCATCCGCACCGTCTACAATGGCGGCGTTTTTCTACACCCCAACCACACCCACATTCTACTGGAACAAGCCGCACCACCCCCTAACGACCCTCCGGCCACCGACGACAAGCTATCGAACTTGAGCGAACGCGAGCAAGAGGTTATCCGCCTCATTGCCCTCGGCCACACCAACAAAGAAATCGCCCAGATGCTGCATTTGAGCGTCAAAACAGTAGAAACCTACAAAGCCCGCGCCATGGAAAAACTCGACCTAAATACCCGATCCGCCCTGGTACGGTTCGCGCTAAAACACGGCCTGGTCGATTAGGTCGAGTGGAAATTGTTTCCTCATAGCGGAGTCCGCCAGTCTCGATTGAGACGACACCGACAATAAAAATCTTTTGCTATCTGCTATCTGCTATCTGCTATCTGCTATCTGCTATCTTCAAAGGAGTCCGACAGTCCTTATAGAACGACACCGACAATAATTGATACAAACGTCCTACCCCCACATAGGTCATGTGTCCGAGACAGGAACTCACCGGATAGTCGATGTCGATGACCTAATTTTGTCATAGAATAAAATTGCCCTAATCCGATTCTTCTTAGTCAAAAGAGTCAGACAGTCTCGATTGAGACAACAGCAAAAATAAAAACGAGTTCAGATTGTGGCAGGATTGATCTTCCCCTCAATCTCTTCTCCTTACCCCCCAACAAGCGAGGCAAATGAATGACGAACAATGAGGTCCGCGCTGTACCCAAACCAAAATCCCGTAAACGCCCTTTTGGTGTCACCATGATTGTCATCCTCCAGATGATCACGATTGCGATATTAATCCTGGTAATCATAACCCTGCTGGCAAATGCGAATCTACTTAACCTTCCAATTCCTGATAGTGTTGTTTCCAACGCCCTGCCGCCGGGAGACCCGTATCCGCGGCTCATTGTCATGACGGTGATTCTCATTTACGCTGTGACTGCGGCTTGGGGATTGTGGACTCTCAAACGCTGGGCCTGGTTTTTGCTGATGATCCAAATTGGCTTCGACATGACCTTTGGCTTGTGGTCATACTTCCAGGGCGAACCGACCTATTTTAGGATGTTGACCAACGTCATTTACGTCCTCTATCTTAATATGCGCGATGTGCAGCAAGCCTTTGGTCACGAACCTACCCGACGGGAGGCACCATGGACGACATAACCTTGCTCCGCACCTTTGAACCGGTTGTTAAATTCACCCACGGCGAACTCTTCTTTCCCAGTGCAGTTGATGAATATGTCCGCCGCTGTGGTCTCTGGCTGCGCTCCGATAAAGGAAAAGAGCAGCAGCTTGTTCCGGTTGGCGACCTCACCACCGAGCGGCTGGCCCAATATGCCGAAGTCCCGCCCGGTCAGACTCTCTACTTGCGTTTTGTCGATGAGCCGCTCGATCCGCTTGAGTACCAACGCTGGCTGGCGCGACCCGACAGGCCGGTATTTCGTGCGCCCGGCCGCCTGACCCGCGTGGGGATACTCTCGCGTATTCTCGACTCACTCTTCTCCTTATCCTTAATCGTTCGCGGCCAAGTACCGGGCGGTACCGCCGCCGCCGCCGATGAGCAGTACCGGGCTATGCAGCAGCAAGACCCGCGCTGTGTTTATCACGGTCGGGTCATTCGAGACGGTGGCTATATCGTTTTACAGTACCTCTTCTTTTACCCCATGAACGACTGGCGCTCCAGTTTCTATGGCGCGAACGATCACGAATCAGACTGGGAACAGATTTTCATCTATCTATCGGATAATGGGGCTGGGGAACCCAAACCCCTGTGGGTGGCCTACGCCTCGCATGACTTTCACGGCGATGATTTACGCCGCCGCTGGGATGACCCGGAACTGCAAAAGGTCGATGATCACCATCCGGTTGTTTTTGCGGGAGCCGGCTCGCACGCCAGTTATTTTGAGGCCGGGGAATATCTGATGGGCGTCGAACCGCCCTTCTTACGCCCCTTAAAGGTGGGATTGATTGCGCTCCGTAAATTCTGGAACGAACAACTGAAGCAGGGCAGCACCGAAAAAGTGGACGAGGAAGTGGGGGCGCTGTTAAGCATCCCCTTTGTCGATTACGCCCGTGGCGACGGTCGCGCTATCGGCCCCGGCCAAGCCTATACCTGGTCGCCCGTGCTGCTAACATCGGAAACAGGCTGGGCCGAAAATTACCGGGGGCTATGGGGCTTGGATACCAAAGACCCCTTCGGCGGCGAACGCGCCCCGGCCGGCCCTAAATACAACCGCGACGGCTCCATCCGTACCTCCTGGTACGATCCGTTGGGCTGGGCCGGACTGGACAAAGTTGCGCCGCCAGGTTTAGCGGTCGAGCAGATGCGCCGCCAAATCGAGACGTTAGACCAGCAGAGAGAAGCGCTCGATGCCGAGATTGCCCACACGCGGGCTGAAGTTCGCCGCCTTTCTTTAGAAGTTCAGGCGCTGAAAGAAACCTCTTATTTCAAACAGATCCACAAAGCCCAACAGGATCAACTCTTCGCTGCCGAGAGCAACCTGCATGAATTACAGCGCCGCGCCGTTGAGCTAACCGAAACGAAACTCGCCAGCCAATCGTACTTGGGCAAGATCGAAAAAGATGACTGGGGCGATCCGCAAGCCCATCTCCATCATAAACATCCGCCCGAACCACCGCTTGACCAGCAGGCCCGCATTATCGAACTGTGGGCAGCCGTTAGCGGCGGTCTGCTGTTACTGGCTTTTACCGTGTTGCTCATTTTCAATAGCGGTCGCTGGTACGTCTGGGTGGTAATCGTCGGTCTCGCTTTCGCGATGGTTGAAGCGACCGTGCGCAGACGTCTATCTCAATTTTTGCTTAACACGACTATCGTATTGGCCGTTATTACCGGCCTCATCTTGATCAAAGAGTTCTGGTATCTCCTACTTATTGTGGCTTTACTGGCGCTGGTCGTCACCATGATTATGGATAATTTACGGGAGTTACGGCAGCGATAGACCGATCATGCCTATTCTTCCCAAACGACCTCATTTTTACACGTGCCCGTGGCTTCAAATTCAGAAAAGTTGGTGAGGGTCGTTTCGGCGATATTCTGCAGCGCGCGATCCGTTAAAAAGGCTTGGTGGCCGGTCACCAATACATTGGGGAAGGTGAGGAGGCGAGCAAAGACATCATCGGTGACGATCTCGCTGGAAAGGTCTCTAAAAAAGAGCGAGCTTTCTTCTTCGTAAACATCAATGGCCAGGTAGCCAATCTTGCCCGATTTAAGACCCTCGATAATGGCGGCTGTATCCAACAGCGCACCCCGGCTGGTGTTGACAATAAAGACACCATCTTTCAACTGGGAAATAGTTTCCTTATTAATGAAGTGGTGGGTATCGGGGGTCAGGGGGATATGAAAGGTTAGAATGTCGGCCTGCCGGGCAATCTCTTGGGGGTCGGCCATATACTCCGCCAGGGGTTCGATCTCCGGATTGGGGTACCGATCAAAAGCCAGAATGCGACAGCCAAAGCCACTCAAATTCTTGATCACCGCCGCCCCAATTTTGCCGGTGCCGAAGACACCCACCGTCTTTTCGCGCAATTCAAAACCTTGCAGCCCGTCCAGCTCGAAGTTGGCGTCACGCACCCGGTTGTAGGCGCGATGTATCTGCCGGCCTAGCGTAAGAATAATACCAACGGTAAATTCCGATACGGCATTGGGCGAGTAGGCCGGCACGCGGGCTACCCTAACGCCATGCTCGGCGGCGGCTTGCAGATTTATCTGGTTGTAGCCGGCGCTGCGGGTGGCGATAATTTGGGTTCCACCGGCGGCCATCGTTTCGATAGCAGCAGCGTCGACCTCATCATTCACAAAGATACACACACCTTCAAAACCGGTGGCCAGAGAGGCCGTATCGGCCGTAAGCCGCGCTTCAAAAAATGTAAGCTGATGACCATAACCTGCATTGACCTGTTCAAACGAGCGCAGGTCGTAACCTTTGGTACTGAAAACAGCAATGTTCATCTCTAATCCCTCGCTTGCCAAATATCGTAAGTCAACTCATAACTACTGGGATGTGCCCGGATGTTCTTAAAGGTCGAGCGAACAATTTTCAAGTCGGTTGCCCAGTAGCTATTTCCCATAGGCCCTCGCTCTTGCATAATATCCTGGATGCGCCCCATAATCCGGCGGCGGGCCGAAATATCAAGCGTCACCTCGGCCTGATCAACGAGACGATTGAATTCATCATCGACCCAGTGGGTTTCATTCCACGGGACCGGATTACCCTCGGTGTCTGCTGTGTAGGCTAAGCGCAAAACCGTGGTCGCCAGGGGGCGGTGTGCCCAGGGTGTGATACCAAAACCAACCGTTGTCCACTGCTCCCAATATTTGCCGGTGGGCAGCAGTTCCAGATTAATTTCAAAGCCGCCAGGCGCAGCCATTTCCTTCAATGCCTGGCCGATTTCCGGCGGGTCCAATTCGTTGGGTGCGGTTAGCGTTACTTGTAGCCCGTCGGGATAGCCCGCTTCGGCCAAGAGCGCCCTGGCCTGTTCAGGATCATATTGAGGAATCGGTCTTGGTGCGCAGCTGGGATGAACCGGTGCAACGTGGGCATCCATTGCAAGTTCGCCCTCACCAAAGCGGGCCAGTTGCAGAATCCGCTCTCGATCCTGGCACAACTTAAAGGCATTACGTACTCTAACATCACTCCAGGGTGCGATGTCGCTCCGCATGCGCACGATATAAGCTCCGGCAGTCTGGGCCTTATAGGATGTAAAATGAGGGTTATCATGCAGGGCTTGCCAAGCTTCGATACCCCCTACGCTAATGGTGTCGACTTCATTTGAAAGCATGGCATTAATGCCGGCCGGGGAACGTTCTAACGAAATAAAAATGAGTTCATCCAGATAGGGCAGCGATTGGCCGTCTTGCCCCAAACGCCAATAGTCCGCACGTCGCTTAAAAGTTGCCCGTTCGCCGTCGACATATTCTGTTAGGGTAAAGGCCCCGGTTCCGACCGGCTGTTTGAGAAAATCCCCTTCAAAATGGCGGGGTAAAATTACCGCTTGATAATGAAATAAATCCTCAGGAACCGTGATGCGCGGAGATTGCAAATGGAGATTGATGGTATAATCATCAACTTTTTCGACATCATCCACGCCGTTGAGATAGGTCAGTAGATTGGCCATGGCAGAGCCGACCTCAGGGTTAAACCACTGGTCAAAGGAAAAGAGAACATCATCCGCCCTCAGCGGCGATCCATCATTAAAGGTAATCCCCTGCCGCAGATGGAGTGTCCAACGCTTGAGATCCTCGCTGGTTTCCCACCTTTCCAGCAGATAAGGTCTGGTGATATTGTCTGGCCCGGTTTCGGTCAAATACTCGCCGACCTGACGAACAATGTTTAACTGACTATTCGTCGCCATGCGGGCGGGGTGATCAATCGAGCTATTCAGGGGCATGGCAATTCGGTATGTACCTCCACGCCGGATAGGCGTTGGAGATGCCCCCGGAACAGTAGCCTCTGCGTTTTTCAGTTGCGACACGGTTGGTTGGGGTAACCCACCACACTGCGCTGCCACCGTCGCCGTCCCGGCAGAGAGGCCCAGCAAAGTGGCGTAGCGCATAAACTCTCGACGCGTGAGCCGGCCATGGCGCAGATCGCTGTCTAAATCCCGTACTGCCGGATGATACGTTGGCTTAGATGTGTTCACAATAACTTCCCTCTCTCCAAATAGTTGGTCTTCTATCTCAAGTTGTCCCTGTAAGACATAACAGGTTTTGGAGATGCTGTTTCCAGAAAAATCCAAGGTCATTTGGATCATTTAGCCGCATTAAGGCATGTTCGAAAACCAGTCATGTCTTGTGCGCAGCAACGTAGCAACTTGGGTTATTTAGATAGATGAATGATGGGTGGGTAGACGGTTAGTACCTGGCCGGTTAGTCTGATAGCCAGCCAGTATTTTCATTTTTGTTGTTATCTTTATGAGTTACGCAGTTGAACTAAGACATAAGATTGGTTCAGTCTTAAACGATCAAATTAAGCCTAAATCAAGGT
>JAGRBZ010000457.1 GCA_020433805.1 Anaerolineae bacterium | reverse complement strand
TTACCGGGCTGCGCGAAAAAGGACTAAAAGTGCGCCGCCCTGATAAAACCGTCGCAACGATGGATCACGGCATTCCAACCACACCACCCGAAATCCCCATCAACGATGTCCTCGTTCTTAAGCAAATTAGCCAGCTTGAAATAAACTGTAGCGAGTTTGGTGTCCCGCTGCACGGCCTGCACAGCCCTAACCGAGGGATTGTCCACGTCATTGGGCCGGAGCTGGGGCTAACCCAACCCGGGATGACCATCGTCTGCGGCGACAGCCATACCAGCACGCACGGTGCGTTTGGAGCGCTGGCTTTCGGGATCGGCACCAGCGAGATTGAGCACGTGTTGGCTACACAGTGTCTACTGCAAGTGAAGCCCAAAACGTACGCGGTTAAAGTTGAAGGACAACTGCCGAAAGGTGTTTCCTCCAAAGATATTATCTTGAACCTCATCTCCCGTATTGGCATCGGCGGCGGCACCGGCCACGTCTTTGAGTACATGGGCGAGGCCATTCGCAGCCTGTCGATGGAAGAGCGGATGACCATCTGCAATATGTCCATCGAAGGTGGTGCCCGGGCCGGGCTGGTGGCTCCCGATGACATCACGTTTGACTATATTGCCGGTAAGCCGCACGCACCCAAAAGTGAAGCCTGGGAAGCAGCGGTTAAAGAATGGCGCACGCTGCCTACGGATGAAGGCGCGACCTTTGATAAAGAAATCGTCATCGATGCCAACAAATTAGAGCCGATGATTACCTACGGCACCAATCCCGGCATGGGCATGCTGATTAGTCAACCCGTACCCGATCCCATGCAGGTTGGCGACGTAAGCGAGCGCCAGACGCTTGAGAAGGCGCTGAAATATATGGATTTGCAGCCCGGCCAATCGTTGCTGGGTAAACCGGTTGATGTCGTTTTCCTGGGAAGCTGCACCAACTCCCGCATTAGCGATCTGCGGCTGGCGGCCAGCTTGCTCAAAGGTAAAAAAGTGGCCGACGACGTTTATATGATGGTCGTACCGGGCAGCCAGCAGGTTAAACAGCAGGCTGAGGCGGAAGGCATCGACAAAATCTTTAAAGAAGCCGGGGCCGATTGGCGCGAAGCCGGCTGCTCGATGTGTATCGCGATGAACGGCGACGAGCTTGAGCCTGGTCAATATGCGGTTAGCACCAGCAACCGCAACTTTGAGGGTCGCCAGGGTAAAGGCGGACGCACCTTCCTGGCCAGCCCGCTCACCGCTGTCGCGACCGCCATCAACGGCTCAATCACCGATGTACGCACGATGTTAAACTAGGTGTATTCAAGATAGACTTACGTATACAGCACAAAAATAATTCGACAGGATTTACAGAATTAATAGGATTAAATAATCTAACCATCTTATAAATCATGGTAATCCTGTCGAAAACTCAGCAATTGAGGATTGACGATTATGGAACAATTTACAACCTTAACCGCGAAAATGGTATCGATCCCTACCGAAAACGTGGATACCGACCAGATTATTCCCGCGCGCTTTCTAAAAGTAACCGATAAAAACGGTCTGGGCGATAATTTATTCTTCGACTGGCGCTACAATGCCGACGGCAGCCCCAAAGAAGATTTTATTCTCAATACCGAGCAGGGCTATCAAGCCCAAATTTTGGTGGCCGGAGACAACTTCGGCTGTGGATCGAGCCGTGAGCACGCGCCGTGGGCAATTATGGGCTATGGTTTTCGAGCGGTGATCTCGACCAGTTTTGCCGATATTTTTCGCAACAACTCCTTGAAATTGGGGCTATTACCGATTATAGTAGATAAAGAGACTCATTATCAATTAATGAGTCTTATCGAAGAAGAGCCGGGAACGGAAATTGCTGTTGATCTAGAGAGTCAAACCGTTCAACTGCCTGACGGTCGGAAGGTTAAATTTCCGATTGACAATTTTAGTAAAAATTGTATTCTCAAGGGTGTCGATCAATTAGGTTATCTGCAAGGGCATGCTGCGGCGGTAGAAGCATATGAAGCTGCTCACGGAGATAGAGTCAATACCGTAGCTGCCTAACCTAATTTTTCTTAACAACTGAATAGTTTGTATTCATCGTAATATTCCTGAGAGGTAGGTATTTATCGAAGAATCTGGCAGGAAAATTGTTTCTAATGGGTTTTGTTACTTTAATGTGCGACCTAAAGTAATCCAAGCGTTACAAGGCCGTAACGAAGTATGTTAAGCAGACAGTGAAAGGATAGTAAAATGTCTCAAATATTGGATTTACTCGGTGAAAAGGGTGATAGTCTACTAAGCTACACTTGCAAAGGTATTCCCAAAGAATCATTACATTTGCCAGGCCCGGACTTTGTGGAGCGCGTCTTTATGCAGTCGGATCGCAACCCACAAGTATTGCGTAGTTTACAAAATCTGTATGACCATGGTCGGCTAGGCGGCACCGGTTATATGTCGATACTGCCGGTTGACCAGGGTATTGAACATACCGGAGGGGCCTCTTTTGCGCCCAATCCACAATATTTTGACCCTGAAAATATTGTAAAGCTGGCGATTGAAGGCGGCTGCAATGCAGTTGCTTCAACGTTTGGGGTTTTGGGTATGGTGGCTCGCAAGTATGCGCACAAGATACCCTTTCTGGTTAAGTTTAACCATAACGAGTTGCTAACCTATCCTCAAAAGTTCGATCAAGTTTTCTTCGGTAATATCAGGCAAGCCTGGGATATGGGCGCGACGGCTGTTGGAGCCACGATTTATTTTGGTTCCCCAGAATCGAGCCGCCAAATTGTTGAAGTGGCAGAAGCCTTTGCCTATGCGCACGAATTAGGTATGGCCACCGTCCTGTGGTGCTACCTGCGCAACTCGGAATTTAAGAAAGATGGGGTTGATCATCATACCTCGGCCGATACAACAGCACAAGCCAACCATCTAGGCGTAACCATGCAAGCCGACATTGTGAAGCAAAAGCTGCCGACCCAAAACGGCGGATTTAAGGCCATTGGCTTTGGCAAGTCGCATCCCAAGATGTACGGTGAACTCGTTGGCGATAATCCTATCGATCTGGTTCGCTGGCAAGTGGCCAACGACTATATGGGTCGCATTGGCTTGATTAATTCCGGCGGCGCATCGGGATCGAACGATTTTGCCGATGCTGTTTATACGGCTGTAGTGAACAAGCGCGGCGGCGGTATGGGGCTTATTTCCGGGCGTAAAGCCTTCCAACGCCCTATGGCCGAAGGTGCCAAGCTGTTAAACTTAATCCAAGATGTATATTTGGATGAAACGATTACCGTAGCCTAATAATAAGTCAGGCTGATTGAGCATAGAAATGCTTATGGACGCCTGATTGACAAACTTATGAATTGAGAAGGGCCAGAGCCTATGGTCTCTCGGCCCTTCTTTTTTGTTTTATAATACCATCAATTTTATGAAATGGAGGACCCGGCTGTGCGACTCCTTAATCGATCATCGCCAGTCCGCTCCTTACATCAACGAGGTTTTTTCCAGACATGGTCAGTCAAAATGACAGTTCAGAAATAGGTGTTAAACGGGCGATGGCCGAGTGTGCAGCTGTCGCCCGTCGCATTGGGAAATAGAGTTTTGGAGTTTTGAGAGTTCGTAGCGTTTATAGAGTTTGCAGCCTGGCGTAATCGCTAAAGCAGCCTCTATGCTCTCTCATTATGAGAATGTTGAACACTAAAACAGCTTATTTTATGATCATGACTTACGCAGTTGACATGTCACTTCGAGGAGGAACGACGAGAAATGCCTGAGAACGTTGTTTGCAAGCCGATGCTGTAGGGATTTCTCCGCCTTTGGCTACGAAATGACATCAGTAGGTTTCAAGTGCGTAACGCCTAAAAATAACGAAACAATAGTTTTTCAAGGAGTTTCCCAATGACACAGATAGCACTTTACGACACCACCCTGCGCGACGGCACGCAGGGTGAGGGCGTCTCACTTTCCTGCCGAGATAAATTAAAAATCGCCCAAAAGCTCGATGAATTTGGCATGCGCTATATTGAAGGCGGCTGGCCCGGTTCAAACCCGAAAGATGCCGAGTTTTTTGCCCGACAGGGTGAACTCACGCTAAAAAATGCCAAGATTGCGGCCTTTGGCTCAACGCGCTATAAGAATGTCACCTGCGAAGAAGACGCCAATATCCAGGCGTTGGTTGAGGCCAATACACCCGTTGTGACACTGGTCGGCAAAAGTTGGGATTTACACGTTCACCATGTATTGGAAACCGATCCCGAAGAAAACTTGAATATGATTTTGGAAAGCGTCGTGTATTTCAAAGCCCGTGATAAAGAAGTTATCTACGATGCCGAACACTTCTTCGATGGCTACAAAGCCAATCCTGACTACGCACTGCTGACTCTCAAGGCTGCCGCTCAGGGCGGTGCCGATTGCCTGGTCTTGTGCGATACCAACGGCGGCTCAACGCCCTGGGAAGTGGAAGAAATAACACGGCGGGTGAACGAACAGTTCCCTGATACCCAAATCGGTATCCATGCCCACAACGATTGCGAGTTGGGCGTTGCCAACAGCCTGGCCTCCATCCGCTCGGGAGCAACACACGTGCAAGGAACGATCAACGGTTATGGGGAACGGGTGGGCAATGCCAATCTCATGAGCATCATCCCCGATTTGCAATTCAAAATGGGTTATACTTGTGTCGATGACAAGCAAATGACAAAATTAACCGACCTGTCGCGCTATGTTGATGAACTGGCCAATATGACTCCCAACAGCCACCAGCCATTCGTCGGCTACAGCGCTTTTGCTCATAAGGGCGGTATCCACGTCGCGGCAATGCTTAAAGTTGAAGAAAGCTACCAACACATGGACCCGACGCTGGTGGGCAATGAGAAACGCGCCGTGGTATCGGAACTGTCCGGACGCGGCAATATTCTCTATATGGCGCAAGAGTTAGGCCTCGATACCGGTCGGAATGAAGCCAAACAAGTGCTTGAGCAAATTAAAGAGCTAGAAAACCAGGGCTATACCTTTGAAGGAGCCGATGCCTCGATCGATATCATGCTGCGGCGGGCCAAAGAGGATTATCGGCCTCCGTTTGAAATTGTCGATTTTATGGTCATCACCGAAAATCGGCAGGGACGCGGTCTGTTTACCGAAGCCACGGTCAAAGTAAAAGTTGATGGCGAGGTTCGCCACACCGTTGGCGAAGGAAATGGTCCGGTTAACGCCTTAAACCTGGCATTGCGCAAGGCACTGCATCAAGACTTTCCACAACTAAGCAACGTGCATCTCAGCGACTATAAAGTGCGTATTCTGGATAGCGACTCCGGCACGGCAGCTAAAACCCGGGTCATGATCGACTTCTACGAAGAAGGGACCCATCACAGTTGGACGACAGTGGGGGCGCACACCAACATTATCGAAGCCAGTTGGCGTGCGATTGTCGACAGTATGGAGTACGCCTTACTTAACGGCGAACGAAAATAAACTAAGGGAGAGGGGAGACTCTTAGGATTGGAAAACAAATAACTTCCGCAATAGCAGAAGTGGAGATGGGGCGATAAGGAGATTGGGAGATTTATACAGTCAATCTCCCAATCTCTAATCTCCAGTCTCCTCTCGCTCTAAAAACTTTTCAAGTTACATCCTATGCATCCAACCGCTCAAAAAGTAGCCGACGCTGCCCAAAAGCTCGGCTTAGCGATAGAAATTAAAGAGTTTGAAGCCAGCACGCGCACGGCTCAAGAAGCCGCCGCTGCCATTGGCTGCACTGTGGCCCAAATCGTCAAATCATTGCTATTTGTGGTTAACGGACAGCCGGTAATGGCGCTTGTCAGCGGAGCGAATCAATTAGACGAGAAAAAGTTAGCGGCGTTGTGTGGTGTGGGTCGCAAAAAAGTAAAGCGCAGCAATGCCGACATCGCTCGCGAGGCAACCGGTTTCGCCATTGGTGGTGTTCCACCATTCGGGCATACCCATCAACTACCCACCTACATCGATGCGGATTTTCAACAGTTCGATGTTATTTGGGCCGCCGCCGGTACACCTAATGCTGTCTTTGCGATAACGTTGGAAGCGCTTGTACAAGCGACACGTGGAAAAATAGCAGATCTCAAACCAGACATTAAATCGTAATAGTTATTCGTAACCGCAAGTCTGTCTTGGAGGTGCTTTTGCCATCGCACAGGATGCGGTCTACGAAGAAGATGCAGTTTCAGTAGATCGAAATTTGAGGAGTGAGGCATCCTCAGATGCCGAACGGAGCCGCACCTGAGGATGCTGGCTCCTCGAAAATTGGATCTGCTGAGTTTCAATGTTTTACCATAAAAATAGTCGATAATTTTCAAAGGGGATTACTATGCAAGCAAAAATCACGCTTCTCCCTGGCGACGGTATTGGTCCCGAAGTAGTGGCCGAAGGGGTCAAAGTGCTGAACGCCATCGGAGAAAAGTATGGTCACGAATTTGAATTTACATCCGCATTAGCCGGCGGTATCGCCATCGACGAGACAGGCGACCCGCTACCGGAGGATTCGCTCGAAGCCTGCCGCCAGAGCGATGCCGTGCTGCTAGGG
>JAGRBZ010000456.1 GCA_020433805.1 Anaerolineae bacterium | reverse complement strand
TGTCAAAATTTCGTCGTAGTACTAGTTCGTGTTTTGGCAAAACGTAACGAGTTTATGAACAGCATGCCGCAAAACGATATAATGTTGCACAAGGCAGTTTCTTCTATTGGTGACTATATCTATGTTATGGAGTTAAATCCGGCCGGTGAGCAAAAACTTCACGCTTTATGGGGCAATGTTAGCCGTATAACCGGCTATTCAATCGAACAATTTCTCGATGCACCCTTGTTTTGGCAAACCATCGTTCATCCTGATGACAAATCTGTCTATAACCAACATGTAACTCAACTTGCCGACCAGCATAACAGTGAAGTTGAATATCGCCTCAACCGAGCCGACGGTCAAACTGTCTGGGTGCGTGATTGTGGTCGGGTAGAAGCCGACACCGATGATAAGCAACGCATAATGGTTTATGGTGTCGTTAGCGATATTACATCGCGTCGAAAAGCACAGGAGTCACTGGTTGTAGCCCGTGATCGCGCTTTAGAAGCCAGTCGCTTGAAAAGCCAGCTTTTGGCTAACGTCAGCCACGACTTACGTACGCCGTTAACCACCATTTTGGGATACGCTCAGCTTCTGGAAATGGGCGCACACGGCCCCTTGGCCGACAAACAGCGCGAGACCATTTCCGGTATTATCAAAAGCTCTAAATACCTTACTGATTTAGTCAATGATTTGCTCGATCAGGCCAAACTGGAAGACGGCAAACTGAAATTAAATATTGTCTCTTTTGTGCCGTCCGATATTGTTAATCAGGTTCAATCGAATATGAGCGTGCCGGCGCACACCAAAGGGTTAACCCTTATTACGGATATTGGTCCGGACGTGCCTTTAACCGTTACCGGTGACCCGGATAGAGTGCAGCAAATTTTAGCCAATCTGGTCAGCAACGCCATCAAATTTACCCCAGAAGGAACCGTGCACGTGCGCTTGTTTCGGCCTGATTTGAAGCATTGGGCGCTCCAAGTCTCGGATACCGGCATCGGTATCCCCTTAGGCGAACAATCATATATTTTTGAGCCGTTTCGCCAGGTTGATGGAGCCGGCAAAGCCGATACAGGCGGTGCCGGTTTAGGCTTGTCTATTGTTAAACAGTTAACGATGTTGATGGGCGGCCATATCTCTTTGAAGAGCGAAGAGGACAAGGGCAGCACATTTACTATCCATTTGCCGTTAATGCCTACTAAAGGGAATGGCGGTTAGACATTTAAACGTCTCTTTGCCTGATCTGCTGCAAAATTATCTTTTTTGTAAAGTAGTAACCTTGGGGCATCAAAGCTGCCTTCCTTTAGCCTTGTCATCGTATGACAAGGCAAGCTTTGTCGCTTCAATTTTGGACACAAAAACGGCCTCGAAAAATTTAACTCCTTTTCTGCGACAATTTTGAAGTGTCCGTAGTTCTCCACTGCATTTTAAGCGATGAACACAACCTCTCTACAGTTTTGCCTAACCAAATGTTAAACAGCCTCTATAACAAGCACTAGTTCATAAATACTACTTTTGACCTTGCGATTTCTCCCAGAATCACGATATTATAAAAGAGAAAGCGTGCTTTTGGATATGTGGGTGTCTTTAAAAAGCTGTTTGAAAAGTCAGCGTTTACAGATTTGTCCACAGATTTACACAGATGTTCACTGATTTTTATCACACTTTTGATAGTATCTGTGAGAATCTGTGTCCATCTGTGGACCCTTTAAGTCTTTTAAAGCAGTTGGTTTTGCTATTACCGAATAATGTCTAATATGTCCCGTAAAGCATTGTGGTGAAAAACGGATGACCCTCACAATATTTCAAACTGAACGGCCAACCGTACTTTAAGCGTGACAGTCACATAGGTGTCTGACTCGTGTGACCATCACCTCGCTTTTGCCTAAACTTCTACGATAGATTTTTGCGAGTAAATTATGTCTTTAAGAGTAAAGTTGATTTCGATATTTCTTTTAATGACCCTGTTGATTTTAGTAATTGGGATGGTTAATAGTCAGCTTATCGGCGAAACGACACAGCGATTTACCCAATTGACCGATACCGACGCCCCTACGCTTGTGGCTTTGGGAAAGATGAATTTCAGTGCTGCCAAAATACGTGAAGAAACATTGAGTGTAATCGGTTTATTAAGCGAGATCCCCTATTCCCAGGCCAATGGAGCATCATTATTAGATGAGGCAATACAGTCTGAAGTCGAAGAAATTGAAGAGGCTAAAAACGATTTTACCTTATGGTTTGATACCTACACAGCGTTAGTCGATGACGCCCGGCACGAAGAACTGATCGAGGAGATGAGACAAGTTGGCCAGGATACATTTGAAACCAGCGATGCAATAATCGCTTTGGTGAAAGACAAAGTTCGGGGCGATCCGGCTATCGACTTAAAAAACAGAATGGAATTGAGTGAACACAAGCTGGATGAGCTTATTGAAAGCGCTATCGCGTTAGAATTGACAGCTTTTGAGAACAGCGTTGAGGAAGCTCACCAAAAGGCCAACTATACCTATGCCATCAATTTAGTCTCAATGTTGCTGGGAATGAGTTTTGTTATTCTTATCGGGCTAACTATCACACGTTATATTGTAGTTCCTATTGATACCTTGAAAGAGGCCGCTGAAAAGATAGGACGCGGCTATCTGGATACAACCGTTTCGCTCGACTCGCCTGACGAAATTGGGTTTTTAGGCAGCGTTTTTAATCAGATGGCGCGTGATCTAAGCCAAACTACCGTTTCAAAAACGTATCTTGATAATGTTATCGCCTCAATGGGTGAGACACTGCTTGTTTTAGGGTTGGACCATTCTATCCAAAGGGTAAATCAGGCTACGCTCGATTTATTAGAGTATGAAAAAGAAGATTTGCTCGGCTGTTCGGCCGGAGCGGTGTTTGCCGAAAATAACATTACAGATTTGTTTGCCCGTGAAGAAGTGCGCCAAATTGAAACAACCTATCGCACCAAATCGGGTAATACGATACCGGTACTGCTTTCCAGCACACTGCTGCGGGGCGATGAGGGTCAGATACAAGGTATCGTATGTGTTGCCGTTGATATTTCCGAGCGGCGGCATATGGAAGATGCCCTGCGTCAAAGTGAAGAGCGGTTACAACAGGTGTTTGCTTCTATTAGCGACCACATCTACTTAACCGAAGTCACTCCGGACGGCCGCCGTATAAACCAAATTATTTCGTCAGTGAAAAAGCTTACCGGCTATCCCACCGAAAAGATTTTGGCCGATCACAACTTTTGGTTAGAAGTGCTCATTCATCCCGCTGATAGAGATTTAGCGGTCTCGCAGTTTGAACAGTTTTTGCAGGGCCATAGCAGCGAAATTGAGTATCGCATGATACGGGCCGATGGCGAAGTGATTTGGGTACGCGACAGCGGCCGGGTAGAAAAAAAACAAGAGAGCGGCAATCTTTTTATTTACGGTGTCGTCAGCGATATTACGCGCCGCAAACAGGTAGACGAAGCCCTACGCGACCGCGAAGCCCAGCTTGTGGAAGCCCAACGCATCGCCAAATTAGGCTATTGGCGGCACGATCTGGTCAATAACGTTGTTTATTGGAGCGATCAGATTTATTCAATTTACGAAGTGCCGCCAGAGGTGCAGCCAACTATGGAATTGGTTGCAAGTAAGATGCACCCCGATGATTGGGAAGACGCTCAATCTTTTGTGCAATCGGCAAATAAAAAGGATATTACCAGAGTTGAACGTGAATACCGGCTGCTTCGCCGCAACGGAATAGGCTACATTAATGTTATTGGTAATGCGACACGGGACGCAACAGGCAAGGTGATAGCTTTGTATGGAACCACCCAAGACATTACTGAACGGAAGCAAGCCGAGATAACCTTGCAGCATTCAAATGAACAATTGTCGGCCATGTATGAGATAGCCCGGCTTATCTCCTCGACCTTAGATTTAGAGGAACTGTTGGATAGTATTGCCCAAAGCACAACTTATTTGCTTGAGACCGATGCCTGTACTATCCGTTTACTGGATGAAGAGACGCAAACGGTAAATATTGTCGGTGCTTATGGCATCAGCCGGCAGATGATAACCGAAACCCGATACAGAATCGACACATCAGTGGTGGGCCAGGTGGTACTGTCAAATCATCCAATGATTATTCCCAATCTCCCCAACGATCCCAATTTTGATGGCTCGCCGGCGGTGCGGGAAGGCCTATTATCATGTGCCATGGTACCGCTAAGAGTGGCCCAAAAAACTATTGGCACCTTAGATGCGCACAGCAAAACTACAAAAAATGCCTTCTATGAGAAGGACTTGCAGCTATTAGAAAAATTAGCCGGCCAGGCCGCAATAGCTATCGAAAATTCGCGCTTGTTCCACCAAGAGCAGCAGCAGCGCCAACTGGCCGAAAGTTTGCAGGAAGTGGCGATGGCGTTAAACAGCCGCATCGATCAAAAAACGCTGCTCGATACCATCTTTAGTCAGCTAAAACGGGTGCTGGATTATGATGGTGCCGGTATTTTACTAAAAGAGAATGAAAATCTGGTACTTATTGCCGACACCAACGATCACGATGATGATATTGGCTTTGCGCTTTCTTTATCTTCAAAAGACCCTGCCGTGCGTGCTTTTAATCAAAAAAACTTTCTCGTTGTTCCTGATGTTCATGCTGATGCGGACTGGGAAATTTGGGAGGGGGGCGAGCGAATTCGGGGTTGGATGGGAGCGCCTTTAATTGTTAATGATGAGGCGATTGGCGTTGTTACAGTCGACAGTTTCGAGACTGATACCTTTCAGGCTAAAGATGTGCATATTCTGCAAGTATTTGCTAGCCAGGCAGCCATAGCGATTAATAATGCGGGTCTTCTACAGCGTGAACAGCGTCAAAGACAAATTGCCGAAAGCTTGCGCCAACTATCAGCCATCATCAACAGCAGCTTAGATCAAGATTATGTTATCAGTAAAATATTTGAAGAATTATATCGTGTTGTTCATTATGATAGCGCTGCAATCTTCCTTGTAGAAAAGGACACCTTAGAATTAAGAGGCGGCAAAAATCTCCCTGACCATTTTATTGGTAGCCGCATTCCGTTGTCCAGTCAAAACCCGACTCTTGAACCGTTCAAATTACATGCTCCAAAAATTCTTAAGGATGTCCATCAATATCCACATTGGTTTGATCGAATCTGGAAAGGGGGTGAACGCATACGTAGTTGGATGGGAGCACCTCTCCTTATAAACGACGAGGCGTTGGGCGTGCTAACATTGGATAATTTTACCGTAAATTATTATAATGATAGCGATGCCCAACTGTTACAGCTCTTTGCTAACCACGCTGCCATCGCCATTCAAAACGCTCGATTATATGCGGTAGCTCAGCATGAAATTATGGAACAAGAGCGCATCGCTCAAGATTTGGAAAGGGCGCGCGATCAAGCCTTGGAAGCCAGCCGCCTAAAAAGCCAACTACTGGCGAAAGTAAGCCATGAACTGCGTACCCCCTTAGGGTCCATTATAGGCTACTCTGAACTGCTGCAAGGCGGCACATTTGGCCCGGTTACAACAAAACAACAGCAAATTACCCAAGAGGTTATTGATAGTGCTCAATATTTAACTGATCTGGTTAACGAACTGCTTAATCAAGCCCAACTCGAAAGCGGTAAAATGCAAATGACGATAGGCTCCTTTACTGCTGTTGAGTTAATTGACCCTATTTTTTCTAAGATGAAAATTTTAGCCCAGGCCAAAGGACTAAACTTAACCGTCGATGTTGACCCGGCCCTTCCCCAGACCTTGTTTGGCGATAAGAAAAAATTGCAACAGGTTCTCATGAATCTCATTAGCAACGCCATCAAGTTTACCTCGATGGGACATATTGAGATCCGTATTTATTCTATTACTGCCAATCAGTGGGCTATTCAAGTTTCTGATACAGGGCCGGGGATACCCGACGAGGCCCGTATCTATATCTTTGAACCATTTCGCCAAGTTGATGATTCTCCAACGCGAGAACATGGCGGTACAGGGTTAGGGCTATCGATTGTTAAACAGTTAGTTACTTTGATGGGTGGCAATATTGATTTTACGAGCCAGGAGAATAACGGCAGTATGTTTACGGTAACCCTACCCTTCATTCCCAATGAGGAGAAAATTTCGTAATGGAGCGACTTGCTTTAATCATAGAGGATGAACCCAAACTTGCTGATATTTTTTCTTTAGCGCTGATGCCTGATTTTGAGGTAAAAGTAGTCAACGACGGTCAAAGTGCCTTAAATATTTTAGCCGATATCGCCCCAGCCATTATTTTGCTGGATCTTCACCTGCCCCGCGTTTCGGGCACCGATATTTTACGCCACATTAAGGCCGATGAACGTCTCAAACAAAGCCGAATAATTATTACCACCGCCGACGCTTTAATGGCCGAGGATCTACGTGACCAGGCTGATATCGTTTTGCTTAAACCCATCAGCGTTAATCAGCTTAATCAATTAGCAAACCGTCTTTGTATTGATCTTCTGGGAGACGTATAGAGTCAGGAGCTACGCAGTTAGCATGTCACCCATTCGA
>JAGRBZ010000455.1 GCA_020433805.1 Anaerolineae bacterium | reverse complement strand
TTAACGGTAAAAACCCCGGTTTCTTGTCGTAACCCAACCGCCATTGCGCTTGACAAAGAGATAGGCCGCTCCCTGTCCGCTGTCAGTACCTGGCGCGCCAACGACTATGGTATCGGTAATGACAGACTATGAGAGGCTAAACCTGTCGCCTATGGCCCGATTGGAGGCGGTTATTTTGGCTGTTTCGGACCGTATTTTACACGGGAATCGTTGAAAATGACAGCGATAGGACTTATTGCTAAATACCCCCAACTGCGTAAGTCATAATTCCTTAGGATTGAAAAACAAATAACTTCGGTATGTCATTTCGAGCGAATAGCGAGAAACCCCTACGGAGTCGCTTTGCCAACAGCCGTCATAGGGATTTCTCCGCCTTCGGCTACGAAATGACATGTCTTAAAATGCGGGTGTTATTTCTTTCTCATTCCTTAGCAGCGGCACTGGGGCCATACGATGGGGAAACTGTTTTAACCACGAGTTACACAAATTAGCACGAATAAAACAATAAAATTGGTGAAAATTCGTGGTTGATTTTATCCATTCGTACGCAATCCCATCTTGTGGACCCAGTGCCCTTAGCAGCTTGTTTCACGAATGTGTAAGTTTCGGGGCAGAGAGCCGATGCAGGCTATTTTTCCTTTTGTAAAAAGGTAGGACCTGAAATATAATCCTGGTACCCTTTACGGAGCAGAGAAAATGGCACAGCAGGAATCGCAAGGCAGTAAAACGGCAGAGCAATCGTCAAGCGGATTGTGGATTGTAGGAATTGGTGCTTCGGCGGGTGGGCTTGAAGCTTTCGAGCAATTTCTGACCAATATGCCGCCCGACACAAATATGGCGTTTGTTATTGTGCAACATCTTGACCCTAACCGTAAGAGTATGTTGGTGGAGCTTTTACAGCGTTACACCCGGATGAAAGTTTCTCAGGTGCAAAATAAGACAAAAGTTAAAGCCAATGAGATTTATATTATCCCGCCAAACCGGGATATGATGCTCAAAAACCAGATTCTGCACCTGGTAGAACCTGTTGCCCCCAGAGCTTCACGGCTGGCGGTTGATTATTTCTTTCGTTCCTTGGCTGAAGACCAGCGGGAAAAAGCCATTGGCATTATTCTGTCGGGTACGGGAGCGGACGGAACCTTGGGGCTGCAAGCTATTAAAGGCGAGGGGGGCATGGTTATGGTTCAATCGCCCGAGTCTAGTCGTTATAGCGGAATGCCGACGAATGCTATTAATACGTCCATGGTTGATTTTGTGTTGTCCCCGGAGGAAATGCCCCAACAACTTATCCGGTACATCAAACATTCTCATTTAAGGCCGCTGGGTGTAGACACAAGCGAGGATCCAGAGCCGGATAGCGCTCTGCAAAGTATTTTTGTTTTGTTGCAGGTGTATACCGGACACGATTTTTCTTTGTATAAGAGTAATACCGTCCGGCGGCGCATAGAGCGCCGTATGGTGATTAACCAAATTCAAAATATTAAAGATTATGCCGAATATCTACAGCAAAACAGTAAAGAAGTCGGCGCTTTATTCAAAGAGTTGTTAATTGGCGTAACTAAATTTTTTCGCGATCCCGAGGCCTTTGAACTTTTGGAGCAAATCATTGCCTCTGATATTGTGCCCAATGTGGAGCATATCGACCCCATTCGGATTTGGGTTCCGGGCTGTTCCAGCGGTGAAGAAGCCTATTCGATTGCTATCTTAGTTCACGAACGGTTGAGCCAGTTAAAAATAAAGCGTAAGCTGCAGATTTTTGCCACCGATATTGATGCGCAAGCTATAGAAAGAGCCAGGCAGGGCGTTTATCCCGCCAACATCAGTGCTGATATTTCTGCGGATCGGCTAAAACGGTATTTTATTAAAGAGGGAAATGCCTATCGGGTTAATAAACTGCTGCGCGATAGCATGGTTTTCTCGATCCACAACGTTGTTCACGATCCCCCTTTCTCCCGCCTAAACTTGCTCAGTTGCCGCAATCTACTCATTTATATGCGTCCTGAACTGCAAGCGAAACTATATCCTCTCTTTCGCTATGCTTTATCCCCCAATGGGTTTTTGTTTCTGGGCAACTCTGAGTCGCTGGGTGATTTCGGCAACTTATTTGATATTGTTGATAAAAGGTGGAAGCTCTTTAAAGCCAGCGAAAGCTTAATTTCTAATACACTCCACCTTAATTTTTCAACCCCGGTTCAGAGTAAAACAACCGCTTCCGGGCTAGCCGTATCGACCAAGCAAAATATCCTTCACCCCCGTGAGGCCGTAGAAAGCTTAATGCTGGATTGGCATACCCCGCCGGCTTTGGTTATTAATGAAGCAGGTGATGTTATTTATATTCACGGACACACCGGCAACTATCTTGAGCTGCCGCCGGGTGATGCGAATTTGAATATTTTTCGCCTGGCCCGCCAGAGCCTGCGTATCCCTTTAACCAGTGCCATTAACCGCGCCCAAACAAAAAAGCAGTCCGTTGTCTATGAAAATGTTGATGTTGCCTACAACGGCGATAATTACAAAATAAAGTTGACCGTAACACCAATTAATAAACCGGCCTCTATGATAGGGTTGCTGTTGATTGTTTTTGAACCCTACAATACGCAATCGGTGGGGTTACCCTCCAGGGCTGTTGATACTGATACCGATGTTTTGGATACACGCGACCAGCGCATTGCCGAACTCTCTCAGGAATTAACCGCCACCAAGCAGTATTTGCAATCGACTATTGAAGAGTTGGAAACCTCTAACGAAGAGCTGACCGCCACCAATGAAGAATTGCAATCCTCCAATGAAGAGCTACAAAGCACCAACGAAGAGTTACAAACCGCTAAAGAAGAATTGCAATCGATCAATGAAGAGTTGGTTACGGTCAATGCTGAGCTGGAAGCCAAGATTGACGAACTGTCGCTCATCAATGACGATATGCATAACCTGTTTGTCGGCGTAAATTTAGGAGCCATTCTGCTTGATCTCGATCTGAATATTCGCCGTTTTACTCCCGCCGCTCAACAGGTGGTAAATCTTATTGATGCCGATTTGAACCGGCCCATTAGCCATACGGTTTGCAACTTAGTCGACGTCGATTTGGCTGAGATCGCTAAAACCGTTCTGGATACGCTTGAAACATACGTGCAAGATGTTCAGCACAAAAATGGCGAATGGTTTTGGATGCAAATACGGCCTTATCGCACTGCGGGAAATCAAATTCGGGGCGTAACCCTAACCTTCACAAATATTCATCGTCTCAAACAAATTCAACAGCAGTTGAGCCAACGTGACAGCGACCTACGCCGTATTCTGCGTCTTTCGGATACGATTCTTTTTGAGCAGGATACCGATTTGCGCTATGTAAACGTTGTTAATATCTCGCCTTCATTGGGCGACGAAAGCAGCATTGCGGGCAAACGGGACGAAGAACTGTTTTCTCCTTCAGATGCGGCCTTACTCACCAAAATTAAGCGTAGCGTTATCGAAAGCGGCAAACCCCGTTCTGAAGTGGTAGCGGTTACCATCGACGGAAATATAACCCATTATCAGATGTTTGTCGATGCCCAAAAAGATGCGCAGGGTGAGATTACGGGCCTTGTCTGCGCCGCAACCAATATTACCACCCTGCAAGATACCCTCAATTACTTTGATTATGTTCTAGATATGATGAATGTCGGCTTTTATGTCCATTCTGTTCCTCTGGATGACACTACCTATCACAGCCCCTCTTGGGCAACGATACTGGGGTACGATCTGGAAGAACTGCCGCCCCCCAATGAGCGCTTAACCTGGGTGTATGCCCAAACCCACCCTGATGATATTGAAGTGTTAGGGAAAACCTATAACGACTTTATTACCGGTAAAAGCGAAACCTATGAAGTAGAATGTCGACTCAAACATAAATCGGGAGAATGGGTTTGGGTTGCCGGCAAATCAGAAGCATTAGTTCGTGATGAAAAAGGGCATGTGTTGCGTTTGATGGGAACTATGACGATAATTAAAAAATAGTTACCCTTAAACATCCAAAGAGCGGATAGGAAATAAGGAGCAAGAAGTAAGGGGTTTAACCCCTTACTTCTTGCTCCTTATTGCTTATTTTCAGACGAACATAATTGAAAAGTTTGGAATACGATTAAATTCGAGACACAGATTGGCAAAGGGAAAAGATATGGTAACTGAAAGAAAACAGAGCGATATGGCCTCTAATTTACGACAGCAAGCCGAACAGCGACTTGCCGAGTCGGAGGAAGATTTAAAGCAATTATCACCAGAAGAGATGATAAACTTGGTTCATGAGCTTCAGGTTCATCAAATTGAGTTGGAAATGCAAAATGAGGAGATACAGCGTAGCGAAGAAAGATACCAAAATTTATACCAGCGTTTTATACGCCTGTATAACTTTGCTCCCTTTGGCTATGTGGTACTGGAGAAGCCGGAGCGTATCGTGATTGCAAATGTAAATGCGATCACGATGCTGGGAGCCACCCCTGCGGCTTTAATTGGCAAACCCTTTACGGATTTTATCCCCAGCGATGAACAAGATAAATGTTTTTTATGGTTACGGAAACTCTTTAGCAGCGGTGTTCCCCAATATTTTATCCTCAACTTAAAATCCGAAACGGGTAAAGGTATTATCGTGAAAGTAGACGCCTACCCGGAACATGATGCTCAGGGAGATGTTGTTTCCTGTCGTTTGGCTATGAGCGATATTACGGAATTAAAACAGACAGAAGCAGCGTTGCAGGATTCCCTAACTCAGCTGGAAGAGGCCCAGAGTAAACTTATTCATCAGGAGCGGTTGGCCGTAGTGGGGCAGTTAGCAGCCGGCATTGCGCATGACTTTAATAACATTTTAACCACAGTTTTAGGGAACATCGAATTAATTGAGATGTCCGTTGAAACACCATCATCTATTAAAAAGCAGGTGCAGGCCATTAACTTGGCAAGCAAACGAGCCGCTTCTTTGATTAGACAAATTTTGGATTTTAGCCAAAAAACCATCCAGAAAAAAGAACCGATTGATTTGGTACCGTTCTTTAGAGAGTTAATGCAGTTTCTTAGACCCGTTATCCCGGAAAATATTGAAATCGCATTTAAGGCTGAACGGGCTCAATATTGGATAGAAGCCGATTACACCCAGCTACAACAGTTATTCGCGAATTTGATAATTAATGCCAAAGATGCGATGCCCGAGGGAGGAAAACTGACGATAAATCTGTTTCGTGTAAACGATACCGAAGTCGATAAAAGTTTGGCTGATATCGACCCTCACTCTGCGAAAATGTGGTTTTGTGCTACGGTTCATGATACGGGGCACGGTATTTCTGACGAACACATCTCACGGATTTACGAGCCGTTTTTTACCACGAAAGATGTGGGAAAAGGTGAAGGGTTGGGGCTGGCCCAAGTGTATGGTATTGTTCAACAGCACCATTGGAATATTGAGGTCGATAGTCAGAAAAATCAAGGTACGACCTTTGCCGTATATTTTCCATCTTACCCGCAGGCCGCCACAATAACAGATACGCTTGTACCTGCCAAGGAGGCGGAAAATAAGGCCAAAATTCTGCTTGTGGAAGATGATAAAATGGTAGCCGACACATTAATAGCGATGTTAACCAGACTGGATTATCGGTTGATATCGGCTGTAAATGCCACGGAAGCCGTAAAAATTTACTCGCAATACAAACACGAAATCGATCTTGTGATCTCTGATGTAGTTATGCCGGGGAATGACGGTGGAGAACTGTTTTTGTCCTTAAAGGCTCAAAATCCTGACCTGAAAATGATTCTGATAACAGGCTATATATTGCGCCGAAAAGAATCAGAGTTGTTAAACAAAGGGATTGTGGCCTGGCTTCAGAAGCCGGTTAGCCTGTCGGAACTGGCCCGCGTCGTTCACGAAGCGTTATTATGACGCAAGTTGATTGCGACAAAAACATGAGACCAGCCGCTTTGAATGAGCTTATATGAATCGATTGGTTCAGAAAATTCTGATTGTATAAGCGCTCGATATTGTTCCATAATCAATTTTTGCTAACAGACATTTTGCAACCTTGCAACCTTGCGACGTGTTGCTATCGGGACTTACGCATTTCGAGACCCTAAAGGTTTCCGAAATCATCTTTCTAGCACAATTCTAAGACAATCGCGCTTGTATTTTATCCTAAAATCGACTTGTAAAACCTTTAGGGTCTGGTCTTTACCAACTGCTAACTATTGTAAATTTCACTACTTTAGCAACGTTTGTAACCCCTTTGAAGCTTGGCTACTGAACTCCGGGTTTGTGACGAGTTCCTGGCGCAGTTGAGGTACGTCTATCTCCTCAGATGAGGCCAGCCGGCTGATGATGTCGCGCACTGCTGGGTTGGTGGCAATATGAAACTGCAACTCGTTCCCAAACTGGTCCAGCAGCGACCCGACATGGCGCTCGTTGGTGTTCAGCAAGCGGAGCAATGCTAGATGAAGTTGGGTCGGATCAGCATCGGGAAAATAGTCCAATAGAGCCGTACGGTCGCCGGTTGGGACGGCGCTGGCGTGGAGCGCATACACGCCGCCGGCAGGCGAGGTGTCGGGCA
>JAGRBZ010000454.1 GCA_020433805.1 Anaerolineae bacterium | reverse complement strand
GGTATTCAAAAAAAAACATGCCTTGTCCGTGACAAAAAGAAGGGTATTCAGAAAAAAACATGCCTTGTCCGTGACAAAAAGAAGGGTGTTCAAAAAAAAACATGCCCTGTCTTTGACAAAAAGAAGGGTGTTCAGAAAAAAACATACCCTGTCGGCGACGCTTTTGGAGCGACAAAGCTTGCTTTGTCATACGTGCAGCGCCGGACAAAGTAACCTTTGTCGCTCCTCTACCTTGGCCGTACCGCTACCGATCCACTGGCCGGTAGAGGCCGCTTCAAAAATTGAGCGGCGACAGTAGACAAAAATATAAAAGGTGGATACCATAGTATGTGGGGCTTAAAACTTTCAAACAATTGCATAACCATCAAACATCACTCTGACTACCCTTTACAAGGAGACTACTTATGGCTATTACCTACCGTGATCAAACTTCCTACAAACTGCGTTCCCCCAGTGGCAGCAACCGCACAGCTACCTCCGCCTGTGGGCGAAAGTTTGTGGCCTACGATCAAAACCGCCCTCTGGCTCAACAAACCCCCTACACCCCGTTGATAGCAGAAGTACTGGTTGAAATCGACACCTGTGAGGCCCAAATTGCCGACGCCAAAACTCGCCACGCCGTTGCCGCCGAAGCCGTAAATACCTATGACGAGCAAAGCAAGACCTTAGTCTCGTACATGATCAAAACGCTCGATGCCAATTACCCGGCCAACCCCTCCAAAGCTACCGAATGGGGCTTTACCGTTAAGCAAGCCACCAAAAATATTATCACCCCCACCACCCGCGACGAGCGCTTGCAGGTGATGAAAAGCTACATTGCTAAAGAAGAAAGCCGCCCCGAAGCCGAACGTTTCAACAGCCCTAACCTGGCCGAAGTTATCGCCGTGCGGCAAGGTTTAGCCGACAACATCAAAGCCCGCGACGAAGGACAGAACGACCGCGAAGCCGCCATTGCTGCCTGCAAGACCAAAGCCGAACTGCTGGCCAATCATCTGCAGGCCGCCGCCGTTAATATTTTGTCATTGCAGTACAATTATGAGCTTTCTCCGGCGCTGCAAAATTGGGGCTACGACGTGGTCCGCAAACGCAGCGACTCAAACGGCTCCAACGGCACCGCCGAACCGGAAGAAGCCACCACCGACGACAGCAGCCCCGATACCAGCCCGGAACCCGCCACCGACAGCGACTCCGGTCAGGTTAACGTCTCGCTGCTGTAGGGGTGTAGTTACCCAAAGCTGCCGATAGCTATCCGAATCGGTAGTAAGGAGTAAGGAGTAGGGAGTACAGGGCCAAAAACAGCTCGCTCTCTATTTTTTACTCCCTACTCCCGGCTCCCTACTCCTGGCTTCTTCCCCCCTACTCCCACCTCCTTACTCCCTACTCCCCCATCTTGCACCATTTGACATCACCATTAGCGTATCGGTATAATTGCCTCCGCAACCCAAAATCACGGTTAACCCTATGCCTTCTCAGCCCATACCCACCCAAAACCGGACGCCGGCTACCTCGCCTTCGCTCTCTCCACCGGCCGTGAGGCAAATTACAGGAGCGACAAAGCTTGCTTTGTCATCCGCGATGGGATCAAAGTAAACTTTGATGCTCCAGCTCTGTACTTTCAAGCGAGAGAATGTGATAGTCTCGATTGAAAGTACAGCGAGAATGAAAATTACTGTAGGAAAAATTATAGACTTTGAAGAATTAATCGGACGACTATTCCCCAAGACGCCCACCCGGCGATAAATCGACCGGGCTAGGTAACGGCACCCGCTCAAGCGGGTTTGCAAAGCCCGTCTTTAGCGGGCGCTGCTCATAGCCGGGCCGATTTATCGCCCGGTAAACGGGGTGGGAGAGCCAATCCGGGTTGTCCGTTTATTTTCTTAATCTTCATAACTTTGTCCTACAAATTGCCTTGCAGAGGGTAGGGCAGAAGCGATGCAACAACAACGACAATGAAAGCTTTAGCCCTCACCCCGTCGCTAACGCGACTCCCCTCTCCCAATTTGGGAGAGGGGTTGGGGGAGAGGGCGATTTTCAAAGGAGAAAACCCATGACTCAACGCGACAAAATTATTGCAGCGGTGCAAAAAGGCAACGTGCGGTTGGTGCGCTTTCTGTACTGCGACAACGGCTGTACCATTCGGGGCAAGTTGGCTCCCGGCCACAGCCTGGCCGACCGGCTGGAAAGCGGGATGGGCCTGACCGTGGCTATGCAGGCCATGAACATGCTCGATGACCTCCAGCCGGTTGATGGTTTGGGGCCGGTTGGCGAGATTCGGCTGGTACCCGACCCCAACAGCTTTGTGCTGCTGCCCTACGCCCCCCACAGCGCGGCGATGGTGTGCGATATGCTGACGCTCGACGGCCAACCGTGGGGCGTATGCCCGCGCAGCTTTCTAAAACGCATGATCGACCGCGCCGCCGGCCAGGGGATGACCGTACAGGCCGCGCTCGAAAACGAATTTAGCCTGCTCAAAGCCGACGACAAGGGCGAATACAAACCCATCGACACGGCGCTCTGTTTCAGTTCGATAGCGATGACCGCCGCCGCCGAGGTGATGGACGGAATTGTCGCCGCCCTGGAAGCCCAGGACATCGCCATTGATGCTTACTACCCTGAATTGGGCCACGGCCAGCACGAGCTGCCCATTCGCCACGCGCCCGCTCTGCGCGCCGCCGATAATCAGATTTGGTTCCGCGAAACGGTGCGCAACGTGGCCGCGCAACACGGTATGCTGGCCTCGCTGGCCCCCAAACCGCACCCGGAGCGGGCCGGCAACAGCGCCCACATCCACTGGAGCGTGTGGGATACCGATTATAAGACCAATCTTTTTTACGATGCCAATGACCAATACAAGTTGAGCAAGCTTGGCTATCAATTTATGGCCGGGGTGTTGGATCATTTACCCGGCCTGCTGGCGCTTACTGCCCCCAGCTTTAACTCGTACCGGCGTTTACAGCCCCATTCTTGGAGCAGCGCCTACACGGTCTGGGGACCGGACAACCGTGAAGCTGCGGTTCGTATCGCCTCCGGCTTGTGGGGCTATGAAGCCGAAAGTGTCAACCTGGAGCTAAAACCCAGCGATCCCAGCAACAACCCTTACCTGGCCTTGGGCGGTCTTATCGCCGCCGGGCTGGATGGCGTGGCCCGCCAGTTAACGCCGGGCGAATCCACGCTCATCGATCCCGGCAACTTTAGCGACGCCGAACGCGCCGAACGCGGCATCAAGCGCTACCCCACCACCCAGGCCGAGGCCCTGGATGCGTTGGAGCATGACAGCGTGCTGATGGAGGCGCTGGGGCCGGAACTGAGCACCGCATACCTGGCCGTCAAACGCTCGGAGTATGAGGCCTTTGCCGCGGCTGACCTGCATTTTGAGATTAAGCATCATATCTATAAGTTTTAGAGGCTGAGGCGAAGGCTAAGGGGAAGGAATGCGGGAATAGGGGTAGACAAATCCGTGGCAAAAGAGATTACGGAGACAGGGAGATGGGAAGCCTATTCGCGGCGCTCGCACGGCGATAAATCATGCCGCTGGTTTAATGCCATAAAGGTATTATGTGATCGAACAAGGCTTTACCTTGGGGGCCGCAACGGCGATAAATCGCCATACTATCAAACGACGCCCCATCAATGGGGCTTTTTGGTCAAGCGTGATAGTCCGATTTATCGGACGCAGTTCAATAGCCCTGCGATTTATCGCGGGGTGAGCTACAAAGGCCAATCAGCGTTGACTGGATGAGACTATTCGTCTAATGAGACATTGTATTCCTAAACACGCCTTTCTCTCAGCCTCAGCCTCAGCCTTAGCCTTCCTTGCCCCACACCCAGGAGAAACAGACAACATGGATCTAACATCCATCCCTATCATTGACCATCACGCTCACCCGCTGCTGAAACCGGAAGCCACTGCTGACCCGGTTGGCTTTCGACAGTGGTTCACCGAGTCGACCGACCCCGTCATCCACACCGAGCATGTGCCTAATAGCCTCTTCTTTCGCACCGGCCTGCGCTGGCTGGCCGAAATGATCGGCTGCGAGCCGACGCTGGATGATTATCTGGCGGCGCGAGCGGCGCAAAGTTACGATGTTTGGTGTTTGTGGCTGTTTGAAGCGGCCAATATTAGCGTGTTGCTGTGCGACTACGGTTATACCGGCCCACTGGCCTATCCCCACCAGGCCATGAAAAGCCTGCTGCCCTGTCACGTTGAGCCGATTTTGCGACTGGAGGTGCTGGCTCAAGATCTCATTGTGCAGCACGACACGTTTGCGGCGATGCGCGATGATTTTGTCGCCACGGTGGGTCGCGCCCGGCGCGATGGCTACGTGGCGCTGAAAAGTATCATCGCCTATCGTAGTGGCCTGGCGGTTGAGGTTGTGCCGGAAGACCAGGCTGCCGCTGCGTTTATCCCTCTTAAAAAGGAAGCCCGGCGCAATGGACAGGTGCGGCTTGCCAGTAAACCGCTGGGCGACTATCTGCTCAATTTGGCTGTGGAGCAAGCCGCCGTGCAAAGCCTGCCGCTGCAAATTCATACCGGCTTTGGCGACCGCGATGCCGACCTGCGGTTGGCCAATCCCCTTCATTTGCGCGGATTGATCGAGCGGGCCAACTGCCCGCTGGTGCTGCTGCACGCCGGCTGGCCGTATTGTCGCGAGACGGCTCATTTGGCTGCGATTTACTCGAATGTGTGGCTCGACCTATCGCTGGCGATTCCGTTCGCCACTACCGGCATCCCCACCATGCTGCGCGATATTATGGGCATGGCCCCTCTCAGCAAGCTCATGTTCGCTACCGATGCCTTCACCATGCCCGAAATCTTTTGGCTGGCCGCCCGTTGGGGGCGCTGGGGGCTGGGTCGCGTGCTGGATGAATTTATCGTCGACCAATTTCTCACGGCCGATGAAGCCTGGTCTGCTGCCGAAGCGATTTTGGGCGGTACGGCCCGGCGGCTGTATGGGGTGTAGGTGTGGAGAGAGTGGTTTGGAGATGATATCGCGTAATTCCAGCCATTACCGTCCGGACATAAATGGATACTACGGGTTTATTTATATCTACAGCCACAATGGGGTACCATAACCCGGCCAAAGTAGACCCCGGCGTCCGCTCCGCGATAAATCGCAGAGCTAGTGAGCAGCACCGGATCAATCCGGTTTCGAAAAAGCCCCATTGATGGGGCGCAGTTCAATAGCACGGTGATTTATCACCGTTGCGGGTGCCAGGGTAAAGCTTTTTTGGATGCCAGTCTCCCATCTCCAATCTCCAATCTCCTAATCTCCAATCTCTATCCCTCCCACTTCAACCGCAAAATCAGGCAGCGGTTCGCCGTCTTTGTAGGCGGCCAGCCTTGTGCCGCTTTGCAGATGGTAGAGTCCGGCCACCAGCCGATATTCACCGGCTGGCAGATCGGCCAAGTCGATTGGGTGGACATCGACAATGACCTCGCCGTTGTCCCACAGGGGGGTGGGATAATCGCCGGCTACGGGCGGCCCGTCGAAGCCGCGCACTTGCTCCCCATCGTGCCACAATTGAATGAAAACTGTGTAGTCGGCGGTAGGTTGAGCTTGCGCCAGCCAGGTGAAGATGACGGTGCAGCCGGAAGCACTGCTGTCACAGTTTTGCAGGGTTGCCTGGCCTAACTGGATGTTATCGGCAAATTCAGCCAGCGGCGGCGAAGGCGCATCGGGCCAAATGTTGGGAATCAGTTTGAGTTGCCCGACCGTCGGCGAGACCTCATTGCCATTCGAGTCGAGGGCCGGGATACCAGGGCGACCTGGCTCATTTATATTGAAGAGACCGACGTTAACCAGCAGGCGGGTCGGCGCTGCGGCTCCCCCGTTAATTAGCACCGGATAGGTATCGACGATGATCTGGCCGGGTTCCAGCGTGGTTGTGGGCCGTAATCCGAGCGCGGGATAGGTGTTAAATTGGCCGACGCTTTCGTAGTTACGGCCGATGAGATGCACAAAGACGCTGTAGTCGGTGGTCATCGGCTTGAGAGCTTGCCAGGTGACCGTCACCGGCACGCGCTCGCCGGGGCGGGCAACCGCCGCGCCGACATCGACCGCGATCAGCTTCATTTCATCATTGAATGTCCGGTCGAGGCGGGGGAGGTCGGCGGGCAGATCGGCCTCGGTCAGCAGCGCGGGCGGGTGGTACGCGCGGGCCACAACGCCAAACGGCAGCCACAGCGCCAGTCCGAACATCAACACCATCAGCCCGCCCAGAATCGGCAGGCGCAGCCGGGGCAGCAGGATCATCCACCAGCCCCAGAGCGTGACGATGGCAATCGAACCCAGTGCCGGGAGTATTTGCCGCCCTTGTATGCCGCCCTCGATACTCACCAGGCGGGCCAGCGAGAAGGCCAGCGCCAGGGGGAAGACGAGGTGGAGGATGAGGGGGAGTAGAGACGTGGGACGTGGGACGTGGGACGTGGGACGTAGTGCGTAATGCGTAGTGCGTAGTGTAGCTACCGGTTTTTTAGCTTCATAATTCATAATTCCTAATTCATAATTCATAAGGCTGCGTGTGGCGGCCATTACGAGGGCGATTAGACCAACGCGAGGCAGAAGCCTATAGAAGCTGTACAGCCATTCGGGGCCGGTGATGTTGA
>JAGRBZ010000453.1 GCA_020433805.1 Anaerolineae bacterium | reverse complement strand
CCGGCAGCAGTACGGCAAACGCCTGCGACGTCTTATCGTACCAGCCGGAGTTCCATAACTCTTCGATGAAGATGGCGTCGGCGGCGCGCAGGGTTTCCAGCCGCTCCCAGGTGATTTCGCCCAAAATGCGGACGGCCAAACCGGGGCCGGGGAAAGGGTGTCGCCACACGATGTCGCGGGGCAGTCCCAACTGTTCGCCCACGGCGCGGACTTCATCTTTAAAGAGAAAGCGCAGCGGCTCGACCAGTTCAAACTGCATATCTTCCGGTAAGCCGCCAACGTTGTGATGCGTTTTAATCTTTGCAGCCACCGCCTGCTGGTCGCGGCTGGCGCTCTCGATGATGTCGGGATAGAGCGTGCCCTGGGCTAAGAAATCGACCTGCCCCAGCTTACGAGCCTCGGCCTCGAAGATGCGCACGAACTTTTCGCCGATGATCTTGCGCTTGACTTCGGGGTCGGTAACGCCGGCCAGGCTGGTCAAAAAATCCTCCGTCGCATCGACGGCGATGAGGCGAGCGTGCATCTCTTTATCAAAGGTCTGGACAACCTGCTCCGGCTCGTCTTTGCGGAGCATGCCGGTGTTGACAAAGATGCAGGTCAACTGATCGCCGATAGCTTCGTGCAGCAGCGCCGCCACCACCGACGAATCGACGCCACCTGACAATCCGCAGACGACCTGTCCGTCGCCAACCTGCGCCCGCACATGCTCGATGCTATCGTGGATAAAGTGGCCTGCTGTCCAGTCGCCGCTGCAGCCGCAGACTTCGTGTAAAAAGGAGCGCAAGATGTCTTTCCCGCCGGGCGTGTGCGTCACTTCCGGGTGAAACTGCAATCCGTACAGCCCGCGCTGCGGATCGCCGATGGCGGCATAGGGCGAGTTCTGGGTGTGGGCTACCGATTTGAAGCCGTCGGGCAGCTTGGTGACGCGGTCGCCGTGGCTCATCCAAACGGGCATCTTCGTTTCCGTGACCTCGCTGAAGAGCGGCACCGTCGTTTTATCGACCAGTTCCACTTCGGCCAGCCCGTATTCGCGCTCGCTGCCGGGATCGACCTGCCCGCCGAGTTGGTGGGTGAGTAACTGCATCCCATAGCAGATGCCCAACACCGGCTTTTCGGCGGCCAGTACGTAATCGGGCAGTCGCGGCGCATCGGCGGCGTAAACACTGGCCGGCCCGCCCGACAGAATATAGCCCTTCGGCTTGAGCCGCTCGACCTCCTCTGGCGAGGCGGTGTAGGGGATCAGTTCGCAGTAGACATTTAACTCCCGCACGCGGCGGGCGATAAGCTGGCTATACTGTGAGCCAAAATCTAAAATGACCACAGTTTCCTGAGCCGGTGTATTTTCAAGCGATGCAACGGACACGAGCTATACTCCTTCGGCAAAAATAATGCCATCCTCGGTCATTTGCTTGATAACGGCCAGCGAGTGGACTTCCAAGTCCATCTCCTCTAAGCGAGCGCGGCCACCTTCAAACAGCTTTTCGATGACCGCCCCAACGCCAATAACCCGCGCCCCGGCTTGCCGAGCCAGGCGCACCAGGGCCATAATGGTGTAGCCGGTCGCTAAGAAGTCATCGATAACCAGGATGGTGTCTTCAGGGCCAATAAATTCAGGTGAAACCATCAAATAGACTTCTTTGCCTTTGGTGTGCGACGGCGCACTCTCTATATAAATTTCTTCGGGCATCGTAATCGGCTTGCTTTTTCGCCCGAAAACGACGGGTACACCCAGCGCCAAAGCCGTCGTCAATGCCGGCGCAATGCCGGAGATTTCCGCGGTCAACACTTTGGTGACGCCCATCGCGCCAAAATGGGCGGCCAATGCGCCACCCGCAGCCAACATAAGAGCGGGATCGACCTGGTGGTTGATAAAACTGTCTACCTTGAGGATACCGTTCCCTAAGTACTTACCTTCTTTACGAATTCTTTCTTTGAGTGCTTTCATAGTGTGGTTATATTATGACAAGTTTATTGTATCACAGAGTTTATGTTAAATCAAATAGGTGGACAAGCTCAACGATATGAGCAGATATAGTACTACTTTCCTTATTATACCACAATATGTAGTATGTGCAGGTTTCGGGGTATGATTTTTGCGATGGCAAATAAGGCGCGGTTTTTGACCGCTCAGGGATGTGCTGCCGATTTATTCGGGGCTGGAATTTTCGAAAATAGGGTCAAGCGGTTAGGATAAAGGCCTTGAATATCGAATAACTACGCTAAAACGTAATGCGTAAAACGTAAATTTAATTTTACGCATTACGTTTTTACGTTTTACGCTACGGTTTTTACACTTACTTCTACAAGTTGTTACAAAAAAGTTTTCATCTGAATTTGGATTTTGAAAAAAAGAGTCCCAAAATCCAAAAAAATAATCACAATGTTCACAATTTCTAAAATTTGGTTTTTTCTCATTTTGTCGATGACTTTAGCCGCGTGTGGTGCTCAAAATTGTCCACCCCAATGCGCCGGAGTCGATCTGCGCGATCATTCCGGCCCGGATGCGGCGTGGGTTGGCGTTGACTTGAGCGGAGCAAATTTAGAAGGCGTCGATTGGGGGCGTGCTCTGCCGCCAGGAATCGATCTACGTGATGCCCAGCTATCGAACGCTAATTTAAAGGAAGCGAACCTCCACAACGCTGATTTAAGCGGAGCCGATTTACGGGGAGCTAATCTGATCGGAGCCGATCTGCGTGGGGTGTGGCTGCGCGATACGGTGATCGACGACACGACCCAGATCGATGAAAAGTGGCGGTTGGTGTGGGAGTTGGTTAATGAAGGGGGAGCCGCTCAAGATTTGCGCGGTGCTGATCTGCGGGGCGCGAATTTGTGGGGTGTCGATCTGCGCAATGCCAATTTACGCGAAGCCAGACTCGATTGGGCTAATTTGCAGCAGGCTGATTTAGCCGGAGCCAATTTGCAAAAGGCTCAAGTCAACTGGGCAGATGTGCGCCAGGCCAATCTGGCCCAGGCTAATCTAACGGAAGCCGGTCTCAAGTGGGCCGATTTTCGATGGGCGACGTTGACGAATGTTAATTTGACGCGCGCCGACGCTCGCGGCGCATGGTTTACCCAGGCTGCGATTGAGGGCATCAACTTAGAACAGTCGTGGCTTAACGGGGCCATTATGCCCGATGGCACACGATTTCAGTGAAAGAATAGCGCAACATTAGACCGTGAAGCTGCGAAATTGCTTTAATAATAGACAGGATTAACAAGATTTACATTAAGTATGACAGATAAAATCGTGATAATCTTGCCGTGGGTTCTGTCTAATTTTTTTCACAGTTCAGCGCAAAGTTACCAGTGAAAGACTTGAGCCAGGAGCGTATTTTACGCGGCTTGTTGTAAATCTTGGTCGGAATACTGCTGTGCAACAGTACATCTTGTCTTTTCGTAGCGCTTCAAAAGCTGCGCGTCGCTGCCTTTAAAGCTGGCGACGGTGTTTTGGGAACAGGCTGCACATCCACGTTGCGCCCGGTAACTATCCATCTCGCAGGTAAGGCAGCCGTTTAGCTTGATCATCATCATCGAAAAGGCTATCGTGTCCGGGTGCGTTTCAGGCAGCGAATCGAGACGGTCGACAAGTTCGGTCCATTCCGGGTTGCGCAGACCGCGCAACTTTGATATTAACCGTGGTGTAAATAGCAGGTCATACTTTCGGTAAACCTGAGGAATATAGCTCATAATTTGTCCTAACTATTAAATTGTTTAATAGAACAGATTACAAAGATCACAAGTTGGTCATTTAAATTATAACGAGCCGATAGGGACATGTCAATAGTAGAATTATAGCGAACTTTAGTAACTAAACGGTTTTTTTACTTTTTTTACTTTTAAAGTGTTGACAAAATTCTGGCTCGCAAGTAAAATATCCTTGAGAAATCTATCGCAAACGCGTTTTTATTTTACTGTTAACTCAATTAGGAGGCGTTTTACATGATTACATTGACCGCATCAGCCGAAGATATGCTGTCAAAAGTTATGACGGAAAAAGGGCTTGATGGTTATGCCCTGCGTGTGTTTGTTTCAGGTGGTGGCTGCTCAGGCCTATCCTACGGGATGACCTTTGCCGAAGGCCCGGAAATTGGTGACCAAATTTTTGAAGCCAGCGGTGTTAAAGTCGTGGTTGATCCCGGCAGCATTTCCTACCTCGACGGAGCTGAAATCGATTACATCGACAGCCTGATGGGCGGCGGTTTTCGTATCGAGAACCCCAATGCTGTTCGCTCCTGCGCCTGCGGCAGCTCGTTCCAAACCTCAGCCGGAGAACAAGGTACCCCCTGCTCTCACTAGTTTTATCGTATAAATAATGAATCGCTCCTGCATCAGCGTCTGCGGGGGCGATTTTTATGTTTCAGGCCGGTCATCGTTAGAATTTGACCAATCCCGAATTAGAGTCTATCGTAAAGCGCTTAATAAATGAGAATTAAATAATTTCCACATTTGCGCAAAAGTAATTGGTAAATGGTTATTGGTTATTTAAGCCATAATTACTATTTACCAATTACGAATTACTGTTTATACATTGGAAGTTACGCTGCTAGAGGTAAATTAAAGAATGTTCAACTTCTGGTCACAAAATACCCAAAAGTCGAAAATCGTCTGGTTAGATTTGGGGGATTTGGGTGATCTGGTTAAACCCGACGGCCCGCACGAGCAGTGGCAGGACCACGGTCTGGGTTTGCTGCGCACCATCCTCCACAATCACGGTATCAAAACCGACCTGCTCTCAACCCGAGCCGTGACCTCATGGGATCAACTCCGCAAACAATTGCAAGGCTACGAGACGCTTATAATGAACGTGCGGAGCTATACCTTCCCTGTCGCTTATAAATCGGCCCAAATCTTTAAAGAAATCAATCCCAACGGTCTGGTGCTGACCGGCGGTATGCACGCCACGGTCGCGATTGATGAAATGACTGCCATTCCCGAATTTGATCGCATCTGTCAGGGGCCGGGGGAAAATGTCATTGTCGATTTAGTCAGCGATCCGCTGTCGTTCCCGCGCGTCATTATGGGCGTCGGTTCGAAATCGATGGCGGAGTGGCCGATGATTGACCGCACGTTATGGCCGCAGCCGCATCGCCGTCTGCGCAAAAAATTCAACTGGCCGATGGAACCGGAATGTGGCTGGGGACCGGCTCCGGTCGCCACGATTATCACCAGTCGGGTTTGTCCCTGGCAGTGTGTTTTCTGCAACGAGAACTCCTACATTCCCAATATGGGCCGCCGCCCGGTTGATATGGTCATCGACGAATTGAACTATTTGGATGACAAATTTGGGGTTGGCTCGGTTGTTATTCACGACTCGATGTTTTTCCAAAACCCCAAGTGGTTGGAAGAATGGATCGATAAATATCCGCGCAAAGCCAACAAAATTTGGCCTTATTGGGCCGCCGGTCGCTCTGATACCGTTCGCCAATGGCCGGATCTGTTCGAGGCTTTAGTGCGCGAAACCAACTGGAACACCATCTCTATCGGCCTTGAGTCGGGCAGTGATCGCGTATTGCGGCTGCTCAACAAAGAGTGTACAGCCGAAGATAACCAGTTCACCATCGATCTCGTCAACAAAATTGGCGACGATTACACCCAGATGGGCAAAAAGCCGCCCAAACTGTGGGCCAACATTATGCTCGGCATTCCCGGCGAAACCCACGAAGATGCCTTTGAAACGATGCGTATGCTCAAGACGATGAAATACGTTTTCCCGTCGATTTCCTACTACGCGCCGTATCCGGGTTCGGCTTTGGGCTATCAGCTTATCGCCGAAGGCAAGAGTATGATGACCAAAGAGAACTATCACCGTTTCCCTGATGATGAAAAGGTGAAGGGCATCGACTACCAATTCTATCGCGAACTGTTGGCCGGTAAGTACGAAGACGAAATTAATGAGGGGCTTGATGCCTACGCCCGCCAAAAATCGAGCGCCCTGCGGGAAGCATTGGTGAAAGCATGAGCAGTTTCAGCAATCCCCATTATATGTATTTATTTGAGATGAAAAACGGCAAGCAAAAGCTGGCTTACGGTCGTTCACCGGAAGATGCTTTGGATATTTTGCGCATCCGCCTCTCGGAAGAAGAGATGCAAGAGATTATTCCCGATCAGTTTAAGAAGATATCTCAGCGCAAAATGCAGCAGTTTGTTGACAATTTAGGATAATTTTAAAGCACCATTGTGTTTGGTTTTATCACAATAATTCGATGAGGAACTGGTGTTAGCTGGTTCCTCTTTTTGCTTAAGAATAGTGGCCCAATAGAATTTTAGGGGGTTGACATCATAAAACGTAAAACGTGATGCGTAAAAAAAGATTTACATTTTTCGTTTTACAAGCTTGTCACCCCCTTGAGTTCCAAAAGAGCCAGAATAGTTATGTCACCATGCATTTATCTGATCCGCAAAAGCACGTGCTGCTAAGTCTGGTTCGAGGCGCAACGCTAAAAGCGCATCGCTATTTCGACGGTACCAAAACGTACAAGCTTTACCCGCTCGATGGCGAAGTCGAGAGCGTTTCCGGCACAATTATGGATGCGCTTAAGAATAGAGGCTTGATCGACAGCAATAAAAAGTTTCCGGCAGCGACTTATCTGCTGACAGAAAAAGGGCGAAAGG
>JAGRBZ010000452.1:5102-6619 GCA_020433805.1 Anaerolineae bacterium | reverse complement strand
GTCGGATATTTAGCGCCATTTCTAGACAAAATCATGGTCAAAACCCTAAAGGTCTGGAAGGGTCACAACTTGCGTTAACTACCGTCTAATCAGCCCCAATATAAAGACCAAAATGATTGCCCCCACGAAAGCCACGATAATCGAATCAGCCAAATCGCCAATCCCCAGGTTAATACCCAGCAGACCAAACAAATATTTACCAATAATCGCACCAACAACGCCGATAGCCAGGTTCCCGACCAAACCGTAGTTGCGTTTCATGACTACTCCAGCCAGCCAGCCAGCGATCAATCCTACAATAAGAACTATCAGAATATCCAAGTCTTAATTCCTCCGCTCCGATGGCATAAATCAATTAATATATTGAGGTCTTTCTTAATTTCCTTAAATCTAAGCCCAAGACATTAACTTCGCAAATTTAGGGTGAGCAGAGAAACGCTTCTTAAGGATTTAACCCAAAAGCAAGACGATAGGCTGATTTCTGTTCCTCACGACCAATTTCATCTGTGATGGCCTGCCATTGCGCAAGAAGGGCAGTGACGACCTCATCTGTAGTGAGAGAGTCGGACAGATATTCATTGAGAATTGGCGTTAGACTCTCTTGATGATAGCGTTGGTGTTGGGGAATACGGACATTGAGAATCATGTTGGGATTAGCCAGCGTCTCTTCGATGGCGTTGAGGTAATTGGCCGATGAAGGGGCACTCATCCCGGCGTCGACCAGAGGTTGGCGGTTGAGATAATGGGATATGCGATAGGGGTTAAGATTTGGCAGAGTGGCAACATCAACAGCCGATTGAGCCGGAGCGCTCATATAAACAAAGAAATCATAAACAGCCTGCTGCGCATTTTCGTCAGCAGCGGTGTTAAGGCTGCCGACCCAGCCACCCTCCGCCGAAAAAGGTGCATAGTTGATCTCATCCACGGCGAAGGGACAATTTTCCAGTTCTTCGTCACAAGCAGTAAGCTGCTCCGTTGCCGGATCGACAAATTCAGTAGCTCCGGGTAGAGCGATAGCATTAAGGTTATCCTGAACGGTGGATTGATCGGGGTCACTTGCCAGCTTGGCCAAAACACCGGTATCGACCGTCAGTGTGCATCGTCCGTCGAGCATCAAGCGGCGAGTTTCTGCAAAACCGTTGCTCAACTCTTCCGGCGGACTGTAAAGCAGGGTTTCTTTATAAAGCTCCAAGGCACGTCGGAATCCCGGATTATCAACACGCGGCTCAAGCTCGTTCAGTGTTAAAAAAGCACCCTGCTCGGTTCCCTCAAATTGAAGATAGGGACCGGCCACGGCATAAAAGAAGGAGGTCAATTGCTCGCCTTTAGCCATACACGAGCCGAAATCCGGTGTGCCGTCCTGGTTGATGTCCAACTCATTAGCCGCACCGGCAATCTCCAGGTAGCTGTCCCATGTTTTCGGCGGCCCCATTCCGATTTCCTCCAAAACGTCAGGCCGGTAGTAAACGAGATAAACGTCAGCATCGAGAGGGATACCGTAGACCTGACGCCCATAC
>JAGRBZ010000452.1:0-5092 GCA_020433805.1 Anaerolineae bacterium | reverse complement strand
GCTACTAATATCGCCATAAAACGGCGCGATGTCATTCCACGCCAGCGTTTCGTCAGTTTGCACCCGTTCCGTTAGCTCGACCAAGTAGCCGGGCGCAGCGAAATCGGCCAGCCATTGGGCCGGGTAGACCAAACCATCGACATGACTTTGTTCGGCCCCCAACTCAGTTAAAAGGGTTTGATGAAGATCGGGCGCAGTCTCAATGGTAATTTCTGCACCGGTTTGCGCTTGAAACTCAGCCGCGCGACGCTCAAGCAATTCGACCGGCGGTGAGCCTTTGGCAGTCATTATCGTAGCCTTGACATCCTGATAAAGACGACCTAATGGTGTGGGCGTCACTTCAACAATCTTTTCCACTTCTTTTTCAACTTCAACCGTGACCATGACTTCAACCGTCTCAACCTGAATAATCGGCTCCGCCTCGCGTTCGACAATGACGGTTTCGATTTTGGTCACAACTTCCGGCGTCGGACTTTGCGTGCAGGCGACGGTGAGCAGCAAACTACTAAAAGATAAAAGTATCAGTATGCGTTTCAGTATCGTCAATTTTCGGGGTAATTCGTTCACGCTTTATCTCCTGATGTCTCCTCGTAAAGTGATATTCGAATGTTCCTGTGGATGAATAAGAAGTTTCCCGAATAAAATCGAAATTCCTCTAAAAACTAAAACCTTTAGCCCTTATCATTTTTTTGTTTAGGTAAATCATCGGCTTTTGATTCTAAGGGAGTTTGGGGGGAAGACTCAGAATTGAGAAGATGCTCTAAAAACTGAACAGCTTCGTTTGATGACGTGCCAAATTTTTCAACTACACCGTACAACTGTCCTCCCCGCCCTTTAACCTCGGGGATTAACCAAATATGCCAGGGCGGTCGAAAAGTGAGCAACACCCCACCGGTAATGATCGTCGCTAAACTGACTACATAAAGGGGCACAGCCCAATCGCGCCAGATAGTAACCGTCACTTGTTGGTTGAGCAAAATCGTGACAGTAAAATCTTGCAGTTCAAGTGGTTCGCCCACTGGCAGCATCCGATTTTCCAACGGTTCGGCTTCACCTTCGATACCGACTTGCAGGTTAATCATATTATCATCTACAACAGCAGATGGTAATATTTGAAAAAGTAAATGGTCGTTAGGGAGTAAAAAGAAAAGCGGCTCATCGGGATTGCCCACCGGTAGGTTGAGATGGGTAGCCGGGGATAACTCAGTACGCAGCGGCAGCAAACGGCGAAGCTCGCCAGTCTCATCGGCTACGGTTACAGTCAGCACCGGCTCCGATGCTGTGGGAACCAAAAAGGCGCGTTCAAACAAAACAGGTCGAGACAACTGCCGGGAGATAGATCGAGACGCTCCGTCGCCGGAAGGTATAAACATCAACCCGTGGGCCGAACCGTCTGCTGAAGATCGGTGCCACTCAAACGCACCGTCAAACAATCGGCTAGATGTCGTTCTAAAAGGCTGGAGCGTTATTGTCTCGGCCTCTAGAGTAAAATAGCTTACGATAAAAGCAATGCACAGCACCACCAATCCGCTATACAGCGCCAAAACCAGCCACCAATTGGCACGCCGCGCCGACGCGCTCACCGATCGATCATCTTCGTCAACCTGCTCATCAATTGCAAAATGATGCGTAACCAACGCTGCTTTCAATTTGTCCAAAAATTCGTCAGGCGCCGCAGGCAACCGCACCGACTCCTCAACCCGGCCCGCCAGCGGATGCTGCCACGCAATATCCGTAGGGATTTCCGTAGCACGCCGTCGACACAACGGCCCGTAGTCGGCCAGAGCGACACCGCAGCTTAACAGCAATAAAGCCACCGGCAGCCAAAACCACAGCGTTTGAAAAACGCGCGACAGGCCTAACCAATACAAAGGCGGCCCCCACGGCTGGATCCAGGTCGGCAACGTAGCGATCCACTCACTGCTGGTCGTTTCGGGCGAAACCTGCTGTGGCAGCAAACCGCCAATAACCAGAACCAACACAACAACGGCCAAACAAACGCCGGTTGTCTGTGGTTGGCGCAGTGTATCCCATAAAGCAGTAATAAATTGTTGAAAACGTGTGTAAAAAGAACTGGTCTGTGTTTCGACGGTATCCATAAAGGTCACATAGTCGCGATTAAAAACCTACAGTTGGCTTCCGAGTAATAGTACTCGCCGCGAGCGAGGAAGCGATAGTCTACTCCCGATAAAAAGGGTTTTGGTAAAAAATTACGTCATCCCAAACATCGAGACAAGAGTGCGTCATAAACATTCTACTATATTATTGGCCCTTACCAAAATCACCGATTTTTTATGCTATATTGGCGTCACATAAAATAGTAGCACAACAGTAAACCGTGGAAACCTAAAAATGATGGAAGATCGACAAAATAATCGACAGGATTAACAAGATTTACCGAATTATGACAGATAAAATCGTGATAATCTTGTTAATCTTGTCTAATTTTTCTTCACCACGATTTAGTGCAGAGTATCCATAAAATTGGGGGTTGACTTTTTGTAAAAATCGGCTATGATCACCTCAATAATACTTGCTAAGGCAATGAATTTTATGGATCGCATCCACAATACAACCAGTATCGAGAATGCTACGGCCTATCGCATTCATCACACGGCGCGATTGCTTCGTTACTCGCTCAATCAGTTCTTTCAAAACTACGGCGTCGAAATAAGCCTCGAACAATGGTTTATTCTCTTCAAACTGTTCGCAAAGTAAGCTGGCCGATAAGGATCTGAACGACCATCCCAACATTACTCGCCTGGTCGACGCTCTCCAAAAGCGAGATATGATCCGCCGCGACGCCGATCCCAACGACCGGCGCAAAAGTTTAGTCTATCTCACCGAAAAAGCCCGTACGTTTATGGAAGATATCCTCCCGGCCATTATTGAAGAGAGAAAACGCATATTTACCGGCATATCTAATGAAGAGATCGAACAATTCCTTCAGACTCTTGAAAAAATCGAGGCCAACGCTTTGAACGCTTAACCGATCAAAGCCAAAACCAAACTAGCCGCAACCGGAAACCGAGCCACGACAAAAAATTTCGCCATTCGCAAAATTTCTCCCGCTACGATTACGAATCAACAATGATTCGTTTTTTTAGAGATAATAATTGCTTAAGCAAATATTATTTACGTAAGCAAATACCAAAAAATAGCTTTATTTTATTCAAAGGAGACCCATCATGATCGTTATTCACGTTGTAGTTAGCATTAAACCCGAATATCAGGCAGAATTCGTCAGTCAGGAGCAAAAATTTATGGCAGCCGCCCAACAAATGGCCGGTTGCCGCTCATTTAGCTTGTATAAGGACGTTCATCAGGAAAATACATTTGCCATTTACGAAACCTGGGAAACATCGGCCGATTTTGAAAACTATCAACAATCCGACCTCTTTTCCCAATACCGCCAGTCCATCGGCCCGATGTTGATGGGCGAACCAACCTCCAATTACTACAACGCCGCCCCTCTCACCAACTAATCGCAACATTTTTGTTAGATTTTCGTACTAAACTTACAATACCACTTCACCAGCCCATAAAACCTGACAGTCACATCCGAAGTAGGGGATTTTTCCGTAATCCCCTACTTCTTACCCCTACCTTCCAACCAAACGAGATTATCAGCAAAAAATCCTATAAAAAACGGACTCTGTCGATAAGATAACCCAACATTAAACCACAAAAACACAAAATGACGGCAGGTCAACAAAATAATCGACAGAATTAACAGGATTATCAAGATTTTATCTGGGTTGTGTTGATATTTGTCTAAACCGTGACGAATGATGTCATTTCGAGCGAAGAATGAGCGAGAAATCCCCACCAGCGTGATGGAGCAACGGGAAATGGATGGGATTTCTCCTCGCAAGCTCGTCGAAATGACACAGAAACCCGAATATCAACAAAATCTGGTCACCATTCAGTAAATCATGTCAATTCTGTCTAATTTTCTTCATCACGGTCTCGTGCAGAGCTACTCTGCCGATAAAGATGTATAATTACCAGCCAAACAGTTGCGTATGGATCAAAAAAGGAACAAACGATGTCATCAAACCCCAATCATTTCGATATTGCCATTATCGGCTCCGGTATAGCCGGCTCCGCCCTCGGATCAATCTTAGCCCGCCACAAATTGCGCGTCATTATCTTCGAGGCCAAAAGTCATCCCCGTTTTGCCATCGGCGAGTCGATGATTTTGGAAACATCGGAGATTATGCGGGCTATGGCCGAATTTTTCGACGTGCCGGAGCTGGCCTACTTCAGCTCCGAAAACTATTTTTCCCACATCGGCACCTCACACGGGGTTAAGCGCCATTTTAGCTTTCTGTACCACAATCAAGACCAAATCGCGCACAATATCCATCAATCGTTGCAAGCCGTCATCCCCAAACAGCCGCACGGCCACGAACTGCACCTCTATCGACAAGATAGCGACTATTTTATGATGACCACCGCCATTGCCTACGGCGCAACGGTGCTACAAAACACGCCCGTCCAAGACATCACCCCCTTACCCGACAAAATGGAAATCATCACCGCCGATGGACGAAAATTCGAAGCCGATTACGTGGTCGATGCCGGTGGCTTCCGATCCATCCTGGCCGATAAGTTCAATTGGCGCGATCACAGCTTGCGCACCCATTCGCGGGCGATATTTACCCACATGGTCGATGTTCCCTGCTATCACGATGTCGCCGCCTCGCAAAAAGCGTACGGATTGCCCTTTCGCGTCTCAACCGGCACGCTGCACCACGTATTCGACGGCGGTTGGCTGTGGGTTATCCCTTTTAACAACCATCCGCGCGCTACAAACCCGTTATGCAGCGTCGGCTTGATGCTCGACCCGCGCGTCTATCCCCAGTCGGCAACATTGAGCGCCGAGGAAGAATTTTTTGCCATTCTCGACCAATTTCCAAGCATGCGCGTCCAATTTCAATCGGCCAAAGCCGTGCGCGACTGGACCCGCACCGGACGCCTGCAATATTCCGCAAAACAGGTCGTCGGCGACCGATTTTGCCTGTTGGGTCACGCCGCAGGCTTTATCGACCCGCTTTTTTCAAAGGGATTGTACAGTTCGTTGATGACA
>JAGRBZ010000451.1 GCA_020433805.1 Anaerolineae bacterium | reverse complement strand
AACGACGGAAGATCGACAAAATAATAGACAGAATTAACAAGATTTACTCAATTATGACAGATAAAATCGTGATAATCTTGTAAATCCTGTCTATTAACTCTTTAGGTATCAGTAGGTTTCAATGAATGATGATGTTTTAACACACAAAATTATCGGCGCAGCTTACAAAGTTCACAATCAATTAGGGGCCGGGTTTTTAGAAAAAGTTTATGAAAACGCGCTCCGGCTTGAGTTAAACAAGCAAGGTTTGGCAGTAGAACAACAAGTTCCTATTGCTGTCTATTACGAAAATGAGATTGTGGGCGATTATTACGCTGACTTATGGGTCGAGAAACGCATCATTGTAGAAATTAAAGCAATACGAACACTTGCTAAAGAACACGAAGTTCAGTTAGTAAATTATCTAAACGCTGTTGGCCTCGATATCGGTCTTTTGCTAAACTTTGGCCCTTCTGTCCAGGTAAAACGAAAATACAGGCACTTTCAGCCTAAGACATCAAAAAACAATCCTGACAATCTTGTAAATTCTGTCTAATAAGGAACGACCAATGACTGAGAAATACGATCCAAAAGCAATTGAACAAAAATGGCAGAAAAAGTGGGAAGCCAGTGGCTTGTACCGCTCGACTGTCGATTGGGAAAAACCGAAACATTACGCACTGACGATGCTGCCCTACCCCAGCGGTGATCTGCATATGGGGCACTGGTTTGCGATGGCTCCGTCCGATGCCCGCGCTCGCTATATGCGGATGAAAGGGTATAACGTCCTGTTTCCGATGGGCTTCGATGCCTTCGGCCTGCCTGCCGAAAACGCCGCTGTGCAGCGCAACATTCACCCGGCCAAATGGACCTACGCCAACATCGAGCGCATGCGCAAGCAACTGCGCAGTATGGGCGCGATGTTCGACTGGGAGCGCGAGGCTGTGAGCTGCGATCCCGACTACTACAAATGGACCGAATGGTTCTTCAAAGAATTCTACGAAAACGACCTGGCCTATCGCGGCGAGGCGCTGGTTAACTGGTCGCCCACGCTGCAAACCGTGCTGGCCAACGAGCAGGTCATCGACGGCAAAGATGAGCGCACCGGCCAGCCCGTTGTCCAAAAAATGATGACGCAGTGGTTCTTCCGCTACAAAGCCTATGCCGATGAGATGCTGGATTTCAGCCACATCGACTGGCCCGACCCGATCAAAATTATGCAAACCAACTGGATCGGCCGCAGCGAGGGTGCCCGCGTCACCTTCCAGACCGAGCAGGGCGATCCGCTGGAAATCTACACCACCCGGCCCGATACGCTGTGGGGCGCGACCTTTATGGTGCTGTCGCCCGAACATCCGCTGGTCGAAACCATCACCACGCCGGAGCAAAAAGCCGAAGTCACGGCCTATGTCGAAGGCGCAGCCGGACTGACCGAAATCGAGCGCTCGTCCGAGTCGCGTGAGAAAACCGGCGTCTTTACCGGCGGCTATGCCATCAATCCGGTCAACCAGGCCAAAGTGCCGATCTGGATCGCCGACTACGTGCTGATCACCTACGGCACCGGCGCGATTATGGCCGTGCCCGCTCACGACGAGCGTGACTTCGCCTTTGCCCGTAAATTCGGCCTGGAGATCATCCCGGTCATCCAGCCGGAAGGTGTGGACGAAACCTTAACCGCCGCCGCGATGGACGAAGCCTTTATCGGCCCCGGCCAAATTATCAACAGCGGCCCCATCGACGGCACGCCGGTGACGATGGACAAAGGGCGCAAAAATCCCTCCATCGATGCCGCCATCACCTGGCTGGAAGAACACGAGGCCGGTGAGGAAGCCATCAACTATCGCCTGCGCGACTGGCTGATCAGCCGCCAGCGTTACTGGGGGTCGCCTATCCCCGTCATCCACAAAGAGGATGGCTCGATGGTGACCGTGCCTGATGACAAACTGCCGGTTCTGCTGCCGGAAGATGTCGATTTTATGCCCAGCGGTCGCAGCCCGTTGACCTACGAAGAAAGCTTCCTGAAAACGACCGCCCCGGACGGCAGCCCGGCCCGGCGCGAAACCGATACGATGGATACCTTTATGTGTTCCTCGTGGTACTGGTATCGCTACCTGAGTCCGCACTACGCCCAGGGGCCGTTCGATCCCGAAGAGGCGGCTTACTGGCTGCCGGTCGATGTCTACACCGGCGGGGCCGAACACGCCACCATGCACTTGCTGTACGCCCGCTGGTTCGCCAAATCCATGCGCGATTTGGGTATGTTTGATGAAGCGATGGATATTATGAAGGAACACGGTCGCGACGCTGAAGAGATGACCTGGGGTGAACCGATGCTGCTGCTGCGCAATCAGGGCCAAATCTTGGGCGAAGAGCGGGCGGGCGATTTCGTTCTGGCCTCGGGTCGTATGGAAGGCGATAAACTGTTCGCCGGTAAGGTCGATGTCATCAACTCCAGCAATGCGCCAAAAGCGTTCGATGGTGTGGCCGGCGAAATTATGCGCCGTACCGAAAATATTCTGCACGTCAGCAACGGTGAAAAAACCACCGTGGTCGAAATTCTGCCCGACGCTGTCATCAACATTCCCGATATTCCGGGCGAGAACAGCGTTAACCAGTTGAAGCACCACCTGGAAATTCAGCGGATGTCCAAAAGCAAAGGCAACGTAGTGAATCCTGATGAGTTGGTCGAGCAGTACGGCTCCGACACCGTGCGGGCGACGCTGATGTTTGCATTCGACTGGCAGAAAGGGGGTCCGTGGAGCAGCCGGGGCGTCAAAGGGCCGCGCGGTTTAATCGAAGATGTCTGGAGACTGGTCACCGCCACCGATCCGGGCGAAGGCCAACCGACCGAAGCCCAAATTCGCGATCTGCGCCGCAAAACGCATCAGACCATCGCCTCGTGTACCCGCGACATCGAAAACTTTTCGTTCAACACCTACATCGCCGCGCTGATGGCTTTCCGCAACGTGCTGCAAGAGGCGGCTCAAACGCCACTGCCCGACAGCGATGCCTGGAATGAAGCCATCGAAACGCTGCTGCTGTTGATGGCCCCCATCACTCCCTACATCGCCGAGGAATTGTGGGAACGCACCGGGCGACCTTTCAGCATCCACCAGCACGCCTGGCCCGTTTCTGATCCCGAACTGGCGAAAGAAGACACCGTCGAAATCGCCATTCAGGTCAACGGCAAGGTTCGCGATAAAATCAGCATCCCGGTTGATATCGATGCCGAATCGGCCAAGTCTCAAGCTTTGGTGGCTGAGGGTGTTCAATCCTACATCGGTGGGAAGACGCCGGTGAAGGTGATCTACGTGCCGGGCCGGTTAGTGAACATTGTTGTGAAGTAAATTTCGGTGGAATAAAAAAGGGCGTAGGAGACTGTGTTGTCTCTCTACGCCTTTTTTGTTATCTACAAGCGAAATTTGTCTCTGTGAGCCGGATTATCCCGCTGCTAAAGTAAAATAAAAAATACACCCTTGTCCGGGTACATTGTCGCTTTCGACGCCGACCTGTCCGCCAAGTTTTTCCACAATATGCCGAACAATAGATAATCCCAGGCCGTGCCCCTGGGTACGAACCTCATCCAATCGTGTAAACTCAGCAAAAAGTAGGGTTTGGGCGTGTGCGTTTAACCCTGCTCCATTATCACGTACCCAGAAACGAATCATGCCATCCTCTTGAGGAGTGGCCCCCAATTCTAAACGGGGTGGGACTCCGCCGTATTTCATGCCATTACTTAAATAATTAACCCACACTTCTTCAATCCAAGGCCCGTAACCCAATGCCCGAGGCCAGTAAGGGGGGTAGTTAATTTCGGCTTGGTACTCTTGAATCATTAAAGTTAACCGCACCTGGGCTGAGGCAACTATCGTAGACATGTTTAAGGCCCTCATTGTTACTGCCTCTTTACGGATACTGGCCAGTAAAAGCAGCTCCTCAATGATATTGTCAGCCTTTCGACCTAATTTTTGGAGTTCACTGAAAATCAATTCTAACTGATCAGGAGACATCGTTGATCCATCCCTACCTAGAATCTCACCATAGCTGATAATGATACCCAAGGGGTTTTTAAGGTCGTGAGCAACAGTATGAGCAAATGTATCCAACTCTTTGTTGCGCGTTTGTAAATCGGCATTAGACTGGCGCAATGCGGTTTCGGCTTGGATACGTCTTTCGATTTCCTCTTGGAGCAGTTTCTGTTCACGCTGTAACGCCTTGGCCTGCCTTTTCATTTGATAAATGAGATTTCTAATCCAACCAATCCCAACACTGACCGATACGGCAGCACTGGTACCGATAAGATGCTGAAACAGCCCTCTCTCCTCAACGCTGCCCAGCAAATGGAATAGAATAATGTGAATAGGCAAAGCAAATAGGCCGTATATCAGGCCACCAGGTATTCCTAAAAGCCCTCCAAAAATAGCTGCTGGAATGATATTGAGTGCGGCAGTGGCCGCCCCGGCATACGGGTAAAGTAACGGAAAGATAAGTATGTAGAACAGTAAACTGCTAAAAGCAATTAAAAACCGCAGATGCAAGGGTTGGGGTATCTTCACGAGGCCATATCTCTGTAATCTAGTGTGGTATCTGTGAACAGTTAGAATTTTTTACTCAAAAATTATCATTACTTCTGCAACTATTCTCTATGGAGAAAGGATAGAAAAATATAAGACGCTCATTGAATTCTGTTTTGGCTTTGTTGGAAAATTTACTCGTATGTAAGAGGATGCTTGCTGATCGAACATTAAGTAAGTCATAAAAAAAGCGTAGGAAGTCAATGTAATCTCCCTACGCCCCGTATTTCGATTGTTTGCGAAGAATTGGCAGTCTAAGAAGCCAAACGTGCTAAGGCTTGTCATTGCCGAACCGAACAATCGGGTTCAATCCGTTTCCCGTATCAGTCCGGAAATTATTTGAGGTTCAATTTATGAAGCAGTGTGCTTAACCATCACCACCGAAATATTATCGCGACCACCGGCATCGTTGGCGGCAGCAACAAGCGCCTCGACCGCCTTATCAAGGGTACTGCCGCTTTTTTCAACCTCGGCCAGAATACGATCGGTATCTAGCATATTCCACAAGCCGTCGCTGCATAAAAGTAAAATGTCATCGGGCATAAGGTCAACCGTGGTAAAAGAGGGATCGAGCGAGGTATTTTGACCTACGGCTTTGGTCAACACCGGGTCAAGGGGAGAAGGGGCACCATCCGTTCCCGAGCTTTGACTGGAAAACGTGCCCCACGAGTCATCTTCGGTCAATTGGGTCAAAGTGGCGTTACGGACCAAATAGGCGCGCGAGTCGCCGGCGTGACTAATATAAGCCGTTGACGAGGCAATAAAGGCCAGCACAACGGTGGTTCCCATCTGTCGCTTTTGTTTGGCAGCATGGGCAGCTTGATAAACTTTTTTATTGGCTGCTTCGGCAGCATCAACGATGATAGTTTTTATCGCATCCGTGTCTAAAGTGTTACTGTTACGCTGCTGGGCTAACTGCTTAACAATCAAATCGGCGATGGTCGTCGCTGCCAATTCGCTGGCAACATCACCGGCCTCGTGGCCGCCCATACCATCGGCCACAATGTACAGCCCAACTTGGTCATCAACCCAGATATAATCTTCGTTATCACGCTTTTTATTACGACCAATGTCATTCTTATGGGCAGATATAATAGCCATAGCTGTGTTATTTCTCCCTCGTCAAAGTATTCCGGATGGCATTGGCTTTAAAGGTTCTGTTCGCATTGGTTTTCGCCAGGGGCAAAACTAAATACACCTAATTTCAGTATATCATTTATACTGGCTTATGGCAATGGTAATTTTGCATTAGGGCAGGGCCATCTACAATCCCCTCAGCGATTTTTACCTGCCTAATCCCATAGTATAATGCCAGGGTGATGAAATTACTGAACTTGACAAGTACACCTTTGAGCCAACGGCGGATAGCACGATGGCTGCTCATGGCTCTTTTTTTCTTCATCGTCGCCATAATTCTGCCATCGGCCACCCCGCCCCGGCCTATCGAACTTGGCCCGCAGCAGACCGTGAGCACCATCAATGCGAAAATGGGAGTACACACCCGTTTGACCGACGAAGTAGAAGCCTGGAAGGTTAAACGCACCCTGGAAATGGTGCGCGAAATGGGTGCTCCTTGGATTGTGGAATATTTTCCGTGGGCTTATCGAGAGCCATTTCCCGGTATTTTCGACTGGTCGCACAGCGATCTGGTCATCGACCACGCCAACCGGCAGGGGCTAAACGTTATCGCCCGGCTGGGTTTTGTGCCAGAGTGGGCCAGGCCCACCGACTCCGCATCATCCTTTTTACCGCCCGAACGGATGCCTGATTTCGCTGACTATACGCAGGCTTTTGTCAATCGCTATGGCGATCGCATTGCGGCTGTCATCATCTGGAACGAACCCAACCTGGCTTTGGAGTGGGGCTTTCAGCCTATCGATCCCGAAGGCTATACCGAACTGCTCAAACTCTCCTACCAAAGCGTCCAGACGTCGGATTATCCTGACGTGCCGGTTTTGGGCGGGGCGCTGGCTCCCACCTTGGCCCCACCCGGCAGCGACCAAGCTATGAACGATTTAATCTACTTGCAGCGGATGCTCGACGCCGGAGCCGGTGAAGCGATGGATGGGT
>JAGRBZ010000450.1 GCA_020433805.1 Anaerolineae bacterium | reverse complement strand
GGTTACTAAATCATCGATCAACACGCCGATATAGGCCTGGTCGCGGCCCAGCGTTACGGGCGAATCGCCCTTTACTTTGAGCGCGGCATTCATCCCGGCGATCAACCCTTGCGCTCCGGCCTCTTCGTAGCCGGTGGTACCGTTGATTTGACCGGCGTGGAACAGCCCTTCGACATGTTTGGTTTCTAGCCAGGCATAAAGCTGATCGGGCGGCACGTAATCATACTCAACCGCGTAGCCAATCCGCATAATTTCGACATTCTCCAGCCCCGGAATCGAGCGGACCATTTGCCACTGGACATCTTCGGGTAAACTGGTATTGCCGCCTTGTAGGTAGACCTCGGTTGTTTGCCAACCTTCCGGCTCTAAGAACATCTGGTGGCTGTCTTTGTGAGCAAAACGCACAATTTTGTCTTCGATGCTGGGACAATAGCGCGGGCCGGTGCCTTCGATGACGCCGGTAAACATGGGGGCGCGATCGAGATTGGCTCGAATGATGTCATGCGTTTCCGACGCGGTGTGAACCAGGTAGCAGGGCATCTGCGGTCGCCAGTCGGTCTGGCGCTCGATAGGATAAACAGGGTGCGGCGGTTCGTTAAGCCAGTTGGGTTGCGCGTCAGCGGCGTATTGGTTCTCAAAGCTAAAGTACAGCGGCGTATCGCTGCCGTACTGGGTTTTTGTTTTGCTAAAATCAATCGTGCGGGCATCGAGCCGGGGCGGTGTGCCGGTTTTGAGCCGTCCCAGACGGAAACCGAGTTCGATCAATGAAGTTGATAGATGCAATGCCGCTTTTTCACCGGCGCGGCCGCCTTCAGTAATCGATTCGCCGGTAATGAGCCGACCACCCATAAAGGTACCGGTTGTCAATACCACGGCTTTGGCGCGATAAGTCGTACCTAATTGCGTTTTTACCCCGGCAATACGATCGCCCTGAATGAGCAACCCCTCGACCGTAGCCTGGCGTACGACCAAGTTGGGTGTATTTTCCAGGGTGCGTTGAACTGTCCAGGCGTATCGTTTTTTATCAGCCTGAGCGCGGAGCGCGTGAACTGCCGGCCCCTTACTGTCGTTGAGCATACGGATTTGGATGAAGGTTTCGTCGATGAGTTTGCCCATCGCCCCACCTAGCGCATCGACCTCGCGCACCAGATGGCCCTTGGCCGAACCGCCGATACTGGGGTTGCAGCTCATCCAGCCGATGGTATCTAACGACATCGACAGCAGCAGCGTTTGCGCCCCTATTTTAGCCGAAGCCAGAGCTGCCTCAACACCTGAATGGCCTCCCCCAACAACGATAACGTCATATGTGAATTCAGTCATAGATTTTTTCTTTCTTGCTTGTCTTGTCTTCTGAACGCTGGAATCGCTCTCGTGCTTAGAGTATAGCGCAGCCGTACAGCCAAAGCAAACAAATTTGGTAAAACACGCCGCGCTTAAATTTTGCCCCAAAAGTCCAAAATTTAGACAATAAAAGCACCGTTTGAAGCGCTATTTGTAAATTTACCAAAAGTCATCGTTTCTACCCCGCCTCCTTAGGAAGCCTATGGTGTTATAGATTATAATAGTGCAATTCTGGGTTCAAGCCAGGCCCAATAGCTCTTCGTATAAGAGCGCTTACCCTAGAGAGAGGACGGGGACATGCCGGTCAGACAAACGCAGCCCGTTAGGGTCAAAATGAACTTGCATCTTAGGCGGCGAGGCCTAGGATATTCTAAATACCGTACGTGTTAAAGGTTAAGCCACTAAAGGAGAACAAACATTCATGAACAGAAGAGTGGTGGTCACTGGGATGGGAGCTGTGACCCCAGTCGGTAATAATGTTGAAGAGGCGTGGAGTAATTTAAAGGCTGGTGTAAGCGGCATTGCCCCCATTACCCATTTCGACACCTCGGACTTTGAAACCACTTTTGCCGGCGAGGTTAAAGATTTTGATGCAAATAAGCTTTTCGGACGAAAAGAAGCGCGTCGTTTAGATCGCTATACCCATTTTGCTATGGAGGCTTCACGGCAAGCCATTGACGACTCCGGCCTTTTGAAAAACGGGACCGATCGTACCCGGGTGGGAATGGTCATTGGCTCCTGCGTTGGCGGCCTGAGCAGCGTGATGGAACAACACGAAGTTCTACAATCCCGAGGCCCGTCGCGGGTAAATCCATTCACGATTACCATGATGCTGCCGGATACAGCCCCGGCGCGTATCGCTATCGATTACAACATTACCGGCCCCAATATGGCCGTTGTTTCTGCTTGCGCCACCGGCACCGACTCTCTCGGTGAGGCATTTGAAATGATTCGACGCAATGACGCCGACGCTATCATTGCCGGAGGGGCGGAAGCGGTTATTAACCCGCTTATTATGGCCAGCTTCCAGGTGATGAAAGCGATCTCAGTTAATAACGATAATCCGGCCGGCGCGTGCCGTCCCTTCGATCTTAATCGCGACGGTTTTGTTATGAGCGAAGGCTCGGTTGTGTTGGTGCTGGAAGAGTTAGAGCACGCCAAAAAGCGAAAGGCACCCATTTTAGCGGAAGTCATTGGGTATGGCACCTGTGTTGAGGCTTATCATCTGGCCGCTCCCCGCGAAGACGGACTGGGGGCGGTTACCGCCATGAGCCGAGCCATCGCCAAAGCCGGTATCGACCCCCTGGAGATCGACTACGTTAACACCCACGGTACCGGTACCCGTTTAAATGATAAAGCTGAAACAAGAGCCATAAAAGATGTTTTGGGCGAACACGCTTATGATACAATTATCACCTCATCCAAGTCGATGACCGGCCATTTGTTTGGGGCGGCTGGGGCTATTGAGGCGATGGTTTGCGTGAAAACCTTAAATGATGGTATCATCTCACCGACCATTAACTATGAAACCCCCGATCCGGAGTGCGATTTGGACTGCACACCCAACGAAGCTCGTCAAGCCGATGTTTCGGTGGCTATGTCGAACTCCTTTGGGCTGGGTGGTCACAATGCAACCATCATTTTCCGAAAGTACGCTGACAATTAATTTATTAAGCAAAGCAAACCGTCTCTCGGCTTGCTTGTAGGGAGTAGGATTTGTGGCAACTTATGCTCACGTTGTTGGTTGGGGAAAGTACATTCCTGAAAAAGTGGTAACCAACCATGATCTCGCCAAAATTTTGGATACATCGCATGACTGGATAGAAAGTCGCACCGGTATCTTAGAACGACGCCATGCCGATCGCGAAAAAAATGAAACCACGGCCAGTATGGCTATTGCCGCCGCACGGTTGGCCCTTGACCGGGCCAGAATTGTTCCCACTGCGGTGGATATGGTTATTGTGGCTACTCTTAGCCCGGAACATATCTTCCCGTCAACTGCGTCGTTGGTACAAGATGCTATCGGCGCTACCCATGCCGGTGCGTTTGATCTCAGTGCGGCTTGCTCCGGCTTTGTCTATGCCTTCTCTGTCGGCAGCGCCATGATCGAGTCTGGAGCTGCGAAAGTGGTTTTAGTGATTGGTGCCGAAAACGTTTCTGCGTTTTTGGATGAAAAGGATCGCTCGGTTTACCCGCTTTTTGGCGATGGTGCCGGCGCGTTGGTTCTGCAAGCCCACAACGTTCCGGGTGGGGTGTTATCGACCGTGTTGGGATCGGATGGTTCCGGAGCCGAACATCTCGGCATACCGGCCGGTGGCAGCAAATTTCCCACCAGCCAACACACATTAGACAATCGCCTTCATTATATGCAGATGAATGGACGTGAAGTTTATCGTTTTGCGACCCGGGTGATGGGCAGGGTTTCAAAGCAGGCGTGTGAAAAAGCCGGCCTTGAGATCAGCGAGATCGATCTCTTCATTCCGCATCAGGCGAATATCCGCATCATTCAGAGTGCCACCAAGTATCTGAAAATCGATGAAGATAAAGTGTTTGTCAATTTACAAAAGTACGGCAACACTTCGGCTGCATCGATACCGATTGCCTTGTGTGAAGCCATCGAACAGGGCCGTGTAAAAACCCATGACAAGATTGTGATGGTCGGCTTCGGTGGCGGCTTATCATGGGGTGCCACCGTGGTTGAGTGGGGTGTGCCGATGCCGCTCAAACCGCGCAGTTGGCTGTACCGTTCGATGCGCTGGTTCGTTTATCGCTGGGCCGAATTGCGTTCCGAGTCGCTACGTGTTTCCCGTAAGATAGAAAATATGTTACCCGAACGCGATGGTACCAAAGAGGGTGTACTGGAGCCGGATGATGATGTCAAGCCGGAAGAAAACGGCCGCCCCCCGATGAGTAAAAACGGCAGCAGTAGCAACGGCAATGGCCATAAGCCCAATCAGAAAGATAGCGACATCGCCAAATTACCGTCTGCCACGGCTGAAGAGGGCGAAGTTGAAAAAGTAAAAAAGCCGTCTAAAGAAAAGTAAGTAACGACATAAACTTAAAAACCGCCAAGAGAAGTCTTTCTTGGCGGTTTTTTGTTTCTTTCGATAAGTGGAGCATCCCAAATAAGCCGGATGCAGCTATACGTCTAGTTGACCCACTCGCCGGCCCGCATCAACGGCTCGGTCGTACCGTCAGCCAGTAGCCCATCAATATCCATCGCCTCAGAACCGATCATAAAATCGACATGGGTTAAACTGTCGTTGCCGCCGACCGCAGCAAATTCCTCATTGGACATCTGTGGTCCGCCTTCGATGCAGAAACGGTAGGCTCGCCCTACGGCCAGGTGGCTCGATGCATTTTCATCGAACAGGGTATTGTAAAACAACACGCCCGATTGTGCGATGGGCGAATTGTGCGGAACCAGCGCTACCTCACCCAGTCGGGCCGCGCCCTCGTCGGTTTCGATGAGTTTACGCAGTACCGCTTCACCCCGTTCCGCTGCAAACTCTACAATTTTACCTTCGACAAACTTTAGCCGGAAATTTTCAATCAAAACACCGGCGTAGCTCAGCGGCTTTGTGCTGGTCACCACACCCTCAACCCGATCTTTGTGAGGCATCGTAAAAACCTCTTCGGTCGGCACGTTAGGGATGAAGGGGATGCCCGTTAACGTTTCCTTCTGGCCGCCGTGCCAGATATGGTTGGCTACCAAGCCCACCGTTAGGTCGGTGCCGGGGGCGGTATATTTCAAAGCTGTGTACTGTTTGGCGTTGAGAAAATCGCAGCGGGCCGCTAATTGTTGGGTGTGGGCCTGCCAGACGGCTACCGGGTCGGGCTGATCGGCCCGGCAAATGGTGAGGATGGCGGCCCCCAGCTTTTCTACCTGCTGTTCAGTCGGTACCTCCGGAAATATCCTCGCCGCCCATGAGGCTACCGGATAAGAGATAACGCACCAGTTCACTTTATCGCTCATGATATGGGCAAAGTATTCTTGGAGGTGGCGTTGATGCGTTCGTTGGGTTAACGCTACCAAATCGGAGTCCTGTTCTTTGAGCAGGTCGGGGTCGGTGGCATGGATGGCGATAAACGCATCACCACGCTGTGCCGCCTCGATTAGACCCTTGGCCTGCCAGGTTGGATACTCTTCAAACGAGTCGCGGGGGGCATATTGAAAGCGGGCCAGCGTTACGGCGTCATCGCTCCAAATAACATCAACCAGTCTGGCTCCGGCTTGATAGGCGCTGACCGTTATCAAGCGTATTAGTGGCGCGGCTTCAATCGGGCCGCGTACAATCAGTCGCTGGCCGGCTTGCAGGTTGACACCAATTTTAACAGCGACATCGGCATAATTATGAAGTTGTTGTTCAAATGGGTATTCAGACATGAGCTAGTCCTCTTTTTGAATATTTTTATACTCCTGCCATGTAAAAGCAGCGTACGTAATGACTAAAATTACGGCAAACGAAAACCACTGGAGCGCATAGCTTAAATGCGATCCCTCACCCAAATCTTCAACTTCCTCGCGGATGGGTGGCGTGGTATTCGATGCCTCCTCAGGGAGGGCATCGACATAAACCGGCAGCAGTGGCCTGTCAATTTGCTGCTGAATTTTGTCGATGTCGATGCGAAACCAGGCATCGACCCAGCCCTCTGTCGCCGGGTCGGGATCGGTTGGGGCCATTGAATGGGGCGGCTGTTGGCTGCGATAAGCGATGCCTTCAATGGTTAGTTCATCATCAACATCGTAAGCCCGGCGGGCTTCAGGCTCAAATTCCTCAAAGGGCAGCCAGCCCCGATTGACGAGTACCGAATAATCGCTGCCCTTAATATCGAGAGGGACAAATAAGTCGTTTCCGGCCCGGCCTTGATAGCTCTGCGTCCGCAAAATCATATTGACATCGTTTTCAAAGGTGCCGGTCACCGTCACGCGATGCCGGTGCAAGGCGTCCGGGTCGACCGGTTCACCGGTTAGGGTTACCGGCGCACTGTTCAAGCCAGTCATGATTTCCTCGTTCAAAGCACGGCGTTGGTCAAGCCGCCGCAACTGCCAAAAGCCAAGGTTCACTAAAAAGATCACCCCGGCGATAATAACCAGATGTCTGAACCAATGTTTAATAAAAAATTTGGTCACTTATTCTCCATTCTTCATTCTCAATTCTCAATTCTCAGCCGTTCGGTCAGCGCCGACCATCGGGCTGTGATCTTGTCGTTGCGGACAGCCATCGCTACAGCTTTGCGGGTACCGACGATAACCACCATCTTTTTGGCGCGGGTGATGGCCGTAT
>JAGRBZ010000449.1 GCA_020433805.1 Anaerolineae bacterium | reverse complement strand
GGTCTCATGTTCAAGAAAAACCTGGGTTCTAACGTTACCACGATTTTGTGCCGAGCTACCTCTGCGTTCATCTGCGTCCTAAACAGGTTATTAGGTTTCCCCTTAACGTCTTTTCAACACGTTTTTTCTATCAGGCTGCGAGTGAATTCGCAGCTATTGAATACTGGCATCCTGAGCATAGGAGGCGCGTCTCGACAGATTGTATCCGAACTGTCCCCTAGATGACCCAGTCGACCACTATATCCAGGTTAGCCGTCTTCCAAGGGCGCGAAATACGGCTGGTGCTGCTACTCGTACGACAAACTTTCCCGAACACTAACCCCAATGGCCCCTCGGGCCGGGAACCAACTGGCTACAAAACCCAATATGGTGATGATGATAAACCAAACCCATACGCTGGCGACCGAGTAATCAAAAACCATCTCAGCGTCTACGGCCAAACCCACCCCGGCGTTTAAGCCGCGGCCAAAGGGCACGCTAATCAGCACGGCGATCAGCCAACTCAGCCAGCCCATCAAAATACCTTCGGTGATGAACAGGGTGGCGACGGCGTTATTTGAAGCCCCGATCGACCGTAGAATACCGATTTCCACCCGCCGTTCCAGCACGTTAATCGACAAAACGCCGCTCAGGGCAATTCCACCCACAACGGCGATGATAATGGCCATCATTAACAACAGGTAGATGATAATATTGAAACTGCTGATCGCGTCGGCGGCCAGCAAAGGCAGGGTGTCAGCATCGCTGGCGTTGGGTTCAAGGCCCCGCTGCTCAAAGGCTTGCCGCAGCTTGCCGGCCACCAAAACATCCTGTTCGGGGGTGAGGCCGGCCGTTTGAACATAAAGCCGCCGCCCTTCGCCTACCTGCCGGTTGGCAATCAGCAGCGCGTCACGGGGCGCGATGATGATATTGCTGTCGATGGGGTCGTTAACCAGCCCGACCACATGCCAATCGACTTTCTGTTTGGTGGGAATATCAAACGTGACCCAATCATTGACGCCGACCCCGATTTCGGCAGCCCGATTTTGATGCATAACCAGGGCAAAGGTATCATCGGTCTGCAACCAACGTCCGGCCCGCAGTTGCGGCCCATATATAGATGAAGGAACAGGCATGCCGGTTATCGTCACCGTACGATCATCGAACGATTCCGGTTGGCCGGCAGGGCGTATCTCGCCACTCACTTCGGCCCACATTTCCACCGCAGCGATGTTGGGGTCGGCACGCTGGGCCACCCGTTCGACCTCGGAAAACCGTTCGGCGTCTTCAAAACTCATCAGGATGTCAGCGCGTAGGGTGTCAAACAAAATCGGGCCAAAGGTATAACGTATGGATGCACTGGTACTCATAACCGCGATAAACAGAATGCCGGCCCCAACCAGCGTGAGTTCGGTCATAAACAGCCGGGTTTTGTTGCGGAACGTATTGCTCACCGCCATCGAGGTCATCCGGGGCAGAAAAGAAAGTTTCGCCATCAGGCGGTCGATCAACCCACCGCCGCCGGTCAGGCCATAACTGCTGATAGCCTCGCGCACCGTTATCCCTGCCCCCCTAAAGATAGGCAAGGTGGCAATGAGCAGCGGGGCGAAAATGCAAATCGCGATCTGGATGATAATCGCCTGGGTGGAAATATCAAAAGGGCCGGGATCCATCTCCATAAAATTAACCAGCCATATCCGCAAGCCGTGGGCACCCACCGCCCCCAGTGGAACCGAGATCAGCACGGCCAGCAGCCCGTAAATAAAAACCATTGTATAGTAGAGCAGCAGAATCTGGCCTCGGGTAGCGCCAATGGCCTTGAGCACGCCAATTTGGGGCACCTGCTGGCTGATAATGGCGGTAATGGTGTTGAAAACCAGGAATAAGCCCAGGATCAAGGCGGCAAAAGCCATAATTTGCAGAATAATAAAAACGCCGTTGATCGGATCCTGAGCCGGATGTTTGGCCGGATCGATCACTTTGGTTTCAATACTGGTACCGGGGTAAACTTCGACATCCTCCCCTTCGATACGATCTTCAATGCGGACGGCGGCGGCCACGCTGGTGCTCTCTTGAAAGGAGCCGGGCACCGAAGCGGAGAAATAAGTAAAGTTGTTTTCACCGGTCAATTCGGCAAAATGCTCTTTGGTGGTAAAAAAGATGGGATCGCCGCCAAAGTTAGGGGGTGGGAAGTTCAAATACCAGGTCACGCCGCCAATTTCAACCAGGTGCTCCTTATCGTTAATCGACATAATCAGGGTGTCGCCGGAATTGATATCAAAGCCCCTATTCACGGTCATAATTTTGTTGCGCGGCCAATCGCCCCCTTCCAAAGTGAGGGTAAACAGCTTCATATCCTCGTAATCATCACGGGCGTACAACAGGCCCGGTCGCCAGGTTTCGGTAGAACTATACCGCCACTTGATGCCCGTTTGGAGTTGGGCCTCAGCCTGGTCGACCTCTTTGAATTTGGCGATAGTATCAACCATTGTCTGGTTGATGCCCTTATCACCCAGCGCCAGGCCAACCGAAGCCGGGTGGTTCTTCAACCAGTTGGTGGTAATATCAAGCTGGATCAATTGTAATGATCCCACAATCGTACCCACCGCCACCGATCCAATGGCAATGATCAGCACCACCTGAATGGTTCGACTCATGTTGTCAAAGAGGTCGCTACGAATTTTTTTCCGAAGTACGCCATTGAGCACGGGAAACTCCGCTATTTAACTAAGCTGTTTGGGCCTCGGCCATAAAAGCCCGAATGTTGTTGACGATGGCCTCGGCGCTGGGGGAATCGTACCGAAATGACTCGCTCAGCGGAAAGACCGTTTTATAATGAACATAGTTTCGAGACAGCGGTGCACCTTCGTGGTGACTGAACACCAGGCTGGCTCCATAGTTTTTATCCGGTCGGTTAGCCGTTTGGTCTCGCTCCACCCGCACCTCATAAAGTTCGCTGAAGGGGTATTGCTCAACCGTCGATTGAAAAAACCAGCGGGCATGTTTAAGCCGAACCTGCTGCTGAACCTTGTCGAATATCACCTTGGTTCCCCAAAACGGCCCAACTAAAATACACCCCCCCACCACCAGGCTGATGACCGCCAACACATTGACCAGCCGCTCTCTGACAAACAGGAGATGCCCGACATAATTAGCAATTTGGTAGCCGGCTTCGTTGGCGGAGATCGGCTCGATTTCGCTGTCGGTTGAGAGATTGTCCTCTTGCTGCTGCGCCAAAAGTGAAGGCCGCTCCAGCTCTTGAAACGTAACCGGGCGCACTCTAATTAAAGCCAGCGTCACCCCCCCGGCCACCACGAACAGTGTACCGATAACCAGCAGCACATTTCTTGAATGGGTTCTGACAACCAATTTGTCGGCTGTTTGCGTCGTAATTCTCATAACTTATGAACAAAAAATAGTTAAGTTCGGTAATGTCATTAACTTCCAGCCCAACTACCCACACCAATATATTCATCTCGATTAACGTAACCGTCCACAATCTCAATTTTGCGCGCCACCCGTTCGGCCAGCGCCTTGTCGTGCGTGACCATAAGCATCGTTTTGCCGTCGGCCACCCATTCTTCGAACAGTTCGAAACAGATTTCCGCGCCTTTGGAGTCGAGCCGGCCTGTGGGTTCGTCGCCAACGATAAAGGGCGGATCGACGGCCACAGCCCGGGCAATACCGGCCCGCTGCTGCTGGCCACCGCTGACAGCGTGAGGCAATTTGTTAGCTTGCTCGGCCAACATCACCCTATCCAACAGATACATCGCCCGCTCGCGGCGCTCTTTTACACTGTATTTGCCGGCCAAATCCATCGGCAAAATTACATTTTCCAGCAAGGTCAGGGCCGGCAGCATTTGAAAAAATTGAAAGATGATGCCCACGTGATGACGCCGCCACAGAGCCAGTTGATTCTCACTCAGTTTGTTCAAGTCCTGGCCGGTCACAATGACATCGCCGCTGGTCGGCCGATCGATGCCGGTCATCATATTGAGCAGCGTTGATTTGCCGTTACCCGATGGCCCCACAATTGACACAAATTCGCCCGTGTTGATCTCAAACGAGATGCCTTTGAGAATATTCACCTGACCACCATCCGTCAATGGAAAGCTTTTTTTTACATCTTGCACCACGATGAGCGGTTCTTTGTTGTTTCCAACCATAAATGTTTGCCTTTATGTCACACTACTCAAGCCAGACCTGACAGGTTTCCGACTTACATTTGCGAGAACGGCCCTGTCCGGTTGGAATATGATTAGGTCAAAACCGGCGTTCGAAAACCTGTCAGGTCTTAGGTATTAACTCCCGGCCCAATCTCGCTGGCGGTACTCGTCGCGGGAGATGCGGCCGTTGACAATTTCGATTTGGCGTGAGACCTGCGCGGCCAGCTCCTGGTCGTGGGTAACCATCATAATGGTTTTGCCCTCGTCCACCAGCTTCTTAAATATATCGAACACCAGCCTGGCCGAGGTCGGATCAAGGTTGCCGGTCGGCTCGTCGGCAATCAGCAGCGGCGGATCATTAGCCATGGCCCGCGAAATCGCGGCGCGCTGCTGCTGTCCCCCGCTGACCATGCTGGGCAGTTTGTGCAGTTGTTCCTGCAACCCAACTAACTCCAGCAGATATTCGGCCCGTTCTTTGCGCTCTCGGCCACTGTATTTGCCGGCCAACTCCATGGGCAGCATGACGTTGTTGAACAGAGTCAACGTGGGCATCATCTGGAAAAATTGAAAGACAATGCCCACGTGTTGGCCGCGCCACAACGATTGTTTGTTGGCATTCATATGGTGGATATTTTGGCCCGTAACCAGCACGGTGCCGTCGTTGGGGGAGTCGATACCGGTACACATATTGAGCAAGGTCGATTTGCCGTTGCCCGACGGCCCCACAATAATCACAAATTCACCGGCATAGACCTTAAATGAAATACCCTTAAGGATGGTAATTTCGGTGCTGCCGACTGCGAACTTCTTGACGACGTTTTGGACATCGACAATGGGCATTTTGCCGTTTGCATTAGCCATTGCCTACACCCCCAACGTTCTCCGGGCGGCCATTGTAAAAATGGTCGATTTGGGAGCGTACTGACTCGAGTCGTAAAAGTCGCTCATATCAACGCTGGCCGGGCGGGTCGCCTCCTCTAAGGGCACGTCGATATAACCATCTTCAAGCCGATATGAAACCAGCCGCCCGCTTTTATTCTTAGCAATCAAATCGACGGCCAAAATGCCAAAGTTCGTGGCAGCGATGAGGTCCCAGCCGTCGGCGTCGCCGGTGCGAGTCAGGTAGGAGAGCGGTTGGTACAGAATATGTTCGCCGATAAAATCTTCCAGCACCCGGGTGGTCATGGCCCCGCTGCCGCGCTGGCCGGCGGCCACAACATCAGCTGAAAGTTTGGCAATTTCTTCGGGGGCACTGGTCGGGTCAAGATGGCTGCCGTCGCTCATCACTAAAATGGCGTAGTTGCTGGGGTTACGGCGCTTGTCTTCAATTAAAAGCTCGGCCAACCGGCCGGGATTAAAGGGCACTTCGGGGATGAGGGTGCGGTCGGCATTGGCGAAGCTGGCTATGAGCATAGTGGCTAGGCCAGAATGGTGGCCCAGTACAGCAACCACGGCAATCTCCTCGCGTGAGGCCGCAATGTCTCGCACCTCATTGACAAAGCCTACACCCCGGCGCAGCGCCGATGAGAAACCTAGAGAGTAGGTACTGCCGCTAATATCGTTGTGAACCGATTTGGGGATGCCAATCACCGGGATACCTTCCTGGCTCAACCGCGCGCCATACTTGAGGGAGGTGCCGGAACCCAACACAATCATGGCATCAATCTGGAGATGGGCAATCGCCCGTTTGATGTGGTTGGTTAAATCAAGGGGGTGATCGTCATCGGCACTAATCCGCAAAAAGGGGGGCGCGTCTTGCGGGGGGCAGTGGCCGGGATCGATACGGCTGGAATGCAAGTATGATCCGGCCAACTGATCGATTGTGCGTACTTTGGGCTTGGTCATAATCATGGCGTTGTCGGCATGGGTTACCGGCTCATCCGGGTCATAATAAATCAGCCCGTGCCACCCTTTTCTAAGGCCAACAACTTCATAGCCGCGATCAATGGCGTTGTGGAAAAGAACGATGGTTTTAAGACAGAAATTTAGACCCGGCGCATCGCCTTCACCGGTCAGAAGCCCAATCCGTTTCCCCATAAATTCTCCCCTTTTATGACAAGCTGTTTCGACCGGCCCATGGCAAACGGCCGACAGCAACACATATCCTATAGACGTAGAACGTAGGACGTGACGGGTTGTCTCCGTCTTGTGACGTCTGAGTACGTTTACGACGCGGTGGTCTCTTAATACTACGGTCTGACGATCTGTTGGTATAGCGAGAAATGTAGCGAAGTCGAAAAAGAGGTGCGTTAAGTATAACACATTTAGCCCTAACAGCGTAAAATGCAACCTCTCCCCTCACTTCACCTACTCCCAACCCACGGGAACAAAACGATCTCCTGCGTCGTCCCTATAGTAGCATCCAACACATCCAATTTGGAGAGCCAATTTGACCAATCGCCTTAGCCAACATACCATCTATATTATGCAAAAACGCTTACTCGCTGCCTTTCTCATCATCTTCATAGCCCTCACTGCTGCCGGTTCGGCCTTGGCCCAAACTGCCGCCGGATTATCGATGAC
>JAGRBZ010000044.1 GCA_020433805.1 Anaerolineae bacterium | reverse complement strand
GACTACAATTATGGCTCTATTAATCAAATCACCCAAATTTTAGGCTCTTGGCAGTTTAAGAGACTGCGAACGAAATGGGAATTGGTAATTGGTAACTGGTAATTGGTTATTAAAATCTCTAATTACCAATTACCAATTACTATTAACGATCGAAGGAGATTGACATGGCAGACAATCGGCGTAGTAAAGTCATTACCCAAGGCGTAGCACGTTCGCCTAACCGCTCGATGTTGCGGGCAGTCGGTTTTGGTGATGATGATTTTGATAAACCTATTGTAGGTATCGCCAACGGTTACAGCACCATTACGCCCTGCAACCTGGGGTTGGGCATTTTGTCCAAACGGGCCGAAGGGGCGCTTAAAGAAGCCGGAGCGATGCCCCAAATGTTCGGCACGATTACCGTCAGCGACGGCATCTCGATGGGTACCGAGGGCATGAAATATTCGCTGGTCTCGCGCGAGGTTATCGCCGATTCAATTGAGACCGCCATCAACGCGCAGAGCATGGACGGGCTGTTAGCCGTCGGTGGCTGCGATAAAAATATGCCCGGCGCGATGATTGCCATGGCCCGGCTCAATATTCCGGCCATTTTTGTCTACGGCGGTACGATTAAGCCGGGGCATTACGATGGCCGCGATCTCGATATTGTCAGCGTCTTTGAGGCGGTCGGGGCCTACAGCTTCGGCAAAATCAGCGATGAGGAACGCCTGGAAATTGAGCGTCACGCTATTCCGGGGGCCGGCTCCTGCGGTGGGATGTACACCGCCAACACCATGTCGTCCGTCTTTGAGGCGATGGGCATGAGCCTGCTCAACTCCTCGACGATGGCGGCGGAAGATGAAGAAAAAGCCGACAGCACCGCCGATTCGGCCCGGGTGCTGGTCGATGCCATTCGCACCCAGCGTCTGCCGCGCGATATTCTAACTCGCAAAGCGTTTGAAAATGCCATCGCCGTGGCCAACGCCATCGGTGGCTCGACCAATGCGGTACTGCACCTGCTGGCTATCGCCCACGCCGCCGAAGTGCCGCTAACCATCGACGATTTCGAAACCATTCGCGAGCGCGTGCCGGTTCTATGCGATTTGAAACCATCGGGCCGCTACGTTGCCGTCAACTTCCATGCGGCGGGCGGCGTGCCGCAGGTGATGAAAATTCTGCTGGCTAACGGTGCGCTACATGGTGATGCCTTGACCATCACCGGCCAAACTGTCGAAGAAGTTCTGGCCGATATCCCGGACGAGCCGCGCACCGATCAGGACGTCATCCGACCCTGGAGCGAGCCAATGTACGAGCAGGGTCACCTGGTTGTTCTCAAAGGTAACCTGGCCTCCGAAGGCAGCGTCGCCAAGATTACGGGTATCAAAAGCCACACCATCACCGGCCCGGCCCGCGTTTTCGAGTCGGAAGAAAGCTGTCTTCAGGCCATTATGGGCGGCAGTATAAAAGAAGGCGACGTGGTGGTTGTTCGCTACGAAGGGCCGGTAGGCGGCCCCGGCATGCGCGAGATGCTGGCTCCGACCTCGGCCATTATCGGCGCAGGGTTGGGTGGCAAGGTCGGCCTTATCACCGACGGTCGCTTCTCCGGCGGTTCGCATGGCCTTGTTGTCGGTCACGTTGCACCCGAAGCCGCACTCGGTGGCCCCCTCGGCCTCATCGAAGAAGGCGACTCGATTACGATTGACGCCGATACGCGCATACTTCAGCTCAATATTTCAGATGAAGAATTAGAAAAGCGGCGGGCCGCCTGGCAGCCGCCGACACCGCGCTACACGCGGGGCGTGTTGGCGAAATACGCCAAGCTGGTCTCCAGCAGCAGTCTCGGTGCGGTGACGGATTAGAGAGCATGTAAAGGAGCGACAAAGTTTACTTTGTCGCTCCAAGCACTGACTTTATCGACAAGGAAACACCCCATGATAGAAGCCATCATTTTCGATATGGACGGCCTGCTCGTTGACTCTGAGCTGGTGTGGAATAAAGCGCGGGCCGATATGGCCGCCAACGTGGGCATCGCGTGGAACAAAGACGATCACAAAGCGGTGATGGGCGTCAGCACCCAGGAGTGGGTCGATTATATGCAGCAGCGGCTTAAGCTTGATATGCCGCCGGATGCGATTCAGAATGAAGTCCTGAGCCGCATGGCGGCCCTTTATGCCGGTGGCATCCCCTTTTTACCGGGCGCAATCGAGGCGGTTGACCTCGCCGCCGAGCACTACCCGGTCGCGCTGGCCTCCGGTTCGCACCGCAGCCTGATCGATATTGTAACGCAGGACCCCGCCTTGCAAAACAAATTTCAAGTTATTCTCTCTGCTGATGAAGTGGGGGCCGGCAAACCCGATCCGGCGGTTTATCTTGAAGCGGCCAAGCAGTTGGGCATCGACCCCACCCACTGCCTATGCCTGGAAGACTCCGGTAACGGCATTTTGTCCGGCAAACGGGCTGGGATGACCGTCATCGCCGTGCCTGATGAGCGCTTTCCACCGGCCGCCGAGATTTTGGCTGAGGCCGATATTGTTCTCCAATCGCTGACAGAGTTTTCGCTCGGTTTGCTGGGGGCGTAACAGTTTGTTTTGGTGATTGTTTAGGAGCGTGAATACAATAACTTCCCTATTTGCGTTTGGGTAATTGGTAAATAGTGATTGGTAATTCAATCTCCAGTCTCTAATTACCAGTTACCCATTACAAATTACCCGGCAGAATTGGGTAGGTCAATTAATTCTCATTTCATAACTGCGTAAGTCCTGACTAATTCAAAAGTTGGCGGATGACGCTGGTCAACTTTTTGAAAACAATGGGTTTCGTTATTGTCCACTTGACCCCACTTTGATCTAAATCGGTCTGGCTTAATTTACTGTCATTGCCGGTGATGAGAATGATAGGTAAATTGGACCGCAAGGCTGTCATTTGCCGGGCCAATTGGAGGCCGGTCATTTGAGGCATGGTCAAATCGGTGATGACCAAATCGAACCGGGCGGCATCTTTACGGTATAGACTCAAAGCGTTTGTGCTGCTGGTTTGCTCAACAACCTCATAGCCCTGCTTGGTTAGCCATTGGCTGAGCAACTCTACAATGACCGGTTCATCATCTACCACCAGAATGCGTTCTATGGCAGTTTGACCGGACGGTTCAATGGCAATGGTGTCTACTGGGGTAGAGGTAGCGGCAATGGGGAAATAAAGTTCAAATGTCGTCCCCTTCCCCATTTCGCTGTGGGCCAGGATTGCCCCCTGATAACTTTTAACGATACCGTGAACCACCGAAAGCCCTAAACCGGTTCCTTGGCCTGGTGGTTTGGTGGTAAAGAAGGGTTCAAAAGCCCGATCAAGCGTTGCGGTATCCATACCGTAGCCCGTATCCGTTACCTTGAGGCAGGCATAAGCGTTTTTGGTTAGCGTAGCGGTAAGGGCCTGATCGAGATCATTCCACGCAACCTGGGCTAAGCTAATGGTCAAGACGCCGCCGGTTTGTTCCATCGCTTGGTAGGCATTGGTGCACAAATTCATCAAAACCTGGTGGAATTGGGCCGGGTCGGCCAGTATGGGACCGCAGTTCGGGGCTATTTCTTGGCGAATTTCGATAGTAGCCGGCAGCGAGGGGCGCAGCAGCGTTAACACTTCTTTTATAAGTGGCTGTAGATCAATAACAATCTTCTCTTGTTCAAATTGACGGCTGAAGGAGAGAATTTGCTGAACCAACTCCTTGGCCCGGTCTGCGGCATTGACAACGCGCTCAAGATCAGATCGGATCGGATGATTTTCGGGTAGGGCGGTTAAGGCGAGTTCCGTGTAACCTATAATTGGCGTTAGAATATTGTTAAAATCGTGGGCGATGCCGCCGGCCAGCGTGCCGATGGTCTCCAGCCGCTGCGATTGACGCAGATGGGCTTCCAGTTTGGCCTGCTCTTGCTCAAAGCGCTTGCGTTCAGAAATGTCCTCTTGAATCGACAGGAGATGGGCGACGCGACCCTGATCGTCTTTAATGGGGGAAATAACGGCTTGAACCCAGTATAGCTCACCACTCTTCTTTTTGTTAAGGAACTCGCAGCGATAGGTTTGACCGGCTAAAACAGTGGGGTGTAGATCGTCGTAAACCTCCGCCGGTGTTTGACCCGACCCTAAAAAGCTCGGATTCTGCCCTTTGGCTTCGGCAAAGCTATAGCCCGTAATCGTGGTGAAGGCCGGATTAACATATTCGATTTCCTCTTGAGCATTGGTGATAATGATCGCCTCCGGACTCTGCTCGACTGCTTGAGAAAGCTGCCGAATTTGATCTTCAGCCTGTTTTTGCTCCGTGATGTTGAGACAAGAGCCAATAAGTTGGTAGACGCGACCGTTATCATCCCACAGCGGCGAGAGTTGGGTTAAATACCAGGTTTCGCGTTCACGAATGACAAAAAGTTCTTCATACTGGATCGGTCTGTTTTCGACAACACATCGAGCATAGTTGCTGCGCAGTTGGGCTGCGGCCTCTGCGTCGATCCCCGGCACTGCTTCAGGGTACTTGCCGGCAATATCCTCATTTCTCAGACCGGTCAATCTCTGATGGGCTGGATTGAGACCCACATAGCGAAAATCGCCATCCGGCGTAACATCGATAACAAAGAGTGAAACTTGGGCCTCGTCATAGATTTTGCGCAAAAACTGTTCACTGTGGCGATATTTTTCCTGGCTCTCTTTGAGGGCGGCTTGCATTTGTTTTTGTTCGGTTAGATCGATACCGATTGTGGTCAACCCGATCAGTTCTTCGGCGGCGTTGTATAAAGGTTCTGCAAACGTATCAAACGTTGAAGGACCGGTTGGATTCTCGAAAGTGATTTCTCGACGCATGCCCCTTTTGGCGGCCAGAACTTCTCGCTTAAGGTCCATAATAGCCTGAATCCCAGCGAACGCCCCTAACTCATCGTCCCGTTTGCCGATAACTTTGGTTGGATCGAATTCCGGGGCGGGATTGTAAATCCAAACATAGCGCAGCTTTGTATCGACTTGGGCGACAACCATACCGGCATTGGCAGCGACCCTCTTAAAACGCTCTTCGCTGAGCCGCAGTGCCGCTTCGGCTTCTTTATGTTCTGTGATATCGCGAATGATCGAGAGGAGTGCCGTTCGCTCCCCATCCGAGTTTGTAATAAATCCGATGCGCGACTCGACGTACAAAGTTTTTCCGCCGGGTCGGCTAAAATTTGTATGGTAAGCCGGCTGGGGATGGGGTTCAGCAAAAACGCTGCGATAATATTTGATGGCAGCAGCCCGTCGTTCCTCAGGATAAATAGCGGTAAAGGATTGACCAATTATCTCGTCTAAAGGATAACCATACAGTTTGGCGTAAGCCGGATTGGCATCTAATACCACTCCATCGGCATCGGACAGGACCATGGCATCGGACGCAACCTCCCACACAGCCCGGAAGCGAGCCTCGCTTTCCCGCAGGGCCTTTTCGACCTGCTTGCGCTCAGTTACATCTTGCAGTATCGACAGATGATGGCCGGGCAGAAAATTGACGGCGGCTTGGAATTCAGTCTCTATAAACTGCCCGCCCTTGTTTTGAAGTAGATATTCGCCGGTTTGCAGCCCCCCATCCAAAAAGGTTCGCCAAATCGCCTGGAACGTTTCCGGGCTAATATGAGAAGGCAGCATATCGGATACCCGTTTAGAGAGGATCTCCTCGCGGCTGTAACCCACCATGCGGCAAGCGGCCGGGTTGACATCTACGTAGTTACCTTCGTCATCGGCAATAAAGATGGCATTGAGGGCGTTATCAAAGATACTACGGTAATAGGTTTCGCTTCGTTGAAGATCGGCCGTACGCTGGGCCATGATCTTATGCAGACGCCGGTTGAAAATATAGAGAATTCCGCTGCCTAAACCGGCTAAGAGCAGCAGTGTACCTAAAATGATTAATGCCCAATAGTGCCGGGTTAAGTCAGGTGGTTGGTTAAGATCGTAGATAAAGCCGTCCAGCGAGTAACCCGGCTCGGATGGCGAGGCAGGCATAGCGTTGCACGCTGATAGTAAGAGTAGACAGCATAACAGCAGCCCGGCTATCGACGGCCGTTTCTTCCACACAAAAACTGGACTTGCGTTCTTTGTACCATTCATTATCACAACCTCTCAACACGTACCATCTTTGGAACGATTGAGCAAACATGGACTATAAGTAGCACTTACGCAGTTGGGTGGATCGAACAAAGTGACAGTCACTTTTCAATTAGCCTGAGCGTTCGTTTGGCTCAAAAAAGTCGGTTAATGCATTCAAGTGACTGTCACCTTTTGAACTGCGTAACTCATAATAGGTTCGTTTTTAGGGGCGTATAAATAAGAATACTTGATAAATGGAGAGATGTAAATTTACATTGATAGCCATATACCCAAGCCGGCGAGTGAAGAACAAAGCGGCTTGCCCCAACCCTACAAACCAACCCCAACCCTATCTTTTGTCGGAGTACAGGAAGACGGCGCTATACTATACTGATGGTACAGTTTGATTTTCGTAGCGGGTTCGCAGCGCATTCGCAAACCGTTGCTATGATAAACATGTAATGTTATCTGACAGTAGAGGAGTAATCCCATGAATTCCAACGATGTTTTACTGTATGGCCACGGAACGGTTCTGGAAGCGGTCGAAGGGCTGCCGGAAGAAGACTGGCTCATCCCCGGCGCGTGCGGCGTTTGGTCGGTAAAAGATATTATCGCCCACCTGGCTTCGTTCGAAGTCGTGCTGGTCGATGTGCTGCGTTCGCTAACCGGCGGAGAGCCATCGCCGCTGCTGCGCCAGTTTGTTGAGGCCTTCGAAGAATTTAACGACAGGCAAGCTGAACTGCGCCGCCACAAACCAGTCGAAGCGGTTATGCGCGAATACAACGACGCCTATGCCCAGGCCTCCGCCCTGCTGGCTGAAATCGAGCCGGAGCTGCGCCGTCGTAATGGCGTAATCCCCTGGTATGGCGATACCTATGATCTTGACGATTTCATCGTCTACACCTTCTATGGCCACAAGCGCGAACATGGCGCTCAAATTAATGCATTTCGGGATCGATTATCGAAATAAAGGCAGCTTTTTCTATTACTACAACGAAACTTCGGTCTGAGAAACCAGGGTTTTAACTTTAGAACTGAAAATATGGGCTTGCGTGAGCCGTTTTTGGCGCAAAATTGATCGAATTCACCGAAAACCCTGGTTTCTTTCCCACGTTTATGTCAAAATCTCGTGGTAGTACTATCCAAGGAGTCAAAATAATGACCGCTCTAACAGCAACAAACAACACCACCAAAACCGAGACACTTACCTTTCGCCGGGGTGAAGTAACCGATCTCTATAAGCTTTACTGCATCTTTGAAGAAACACTGGCCGATTTAGTCAAACGCTTCGGCTCATCGGCCACCACAAGCTGGCACGATCCCGAAGCCTTAGAGCGCATGTGGCAGCAGCGTCGGCCACTGTCTGAGCATCTGGCTCAAACCGCCGCGCAATTTTGGGTTGCCGAACACAACGGCGAACCGGTCGGCTACGCTCGCTCCATTAAGCGCGACGGTCTGTTCGAACTAACCGATTTCTTTGTAAGCCCCAGCGCCCAATCATTAGGTGCCGGACGCGGTTTAATCAGCCGCACCTTTCCGCTCGAATTCGACGGCCACAAAGTCATCATCGCCACAACCGACTCGCGGGCGCAAAAACTGTATATAAAACAGGGCGTTTACCCCCGTTTCCCGATCTACTATTTTGGGCGCGATCCTGAAGAGACCACAGTTGAAAGCGATCTCGTTTTCGAGCCGATGACGAACAACCCGCAAACGCTCGACATCTTAGCCGCCATCGACGCCGACATTGTCGAACACCGTCGCGATGCGGATCACGAATGGCTGCTCGACAGACGCGAAGGCTATCTTTACTATCGCAACGGACAGCCGGTAGGCTATGGCTATCTGGGCATAAACAACGGGCCATTTGCTCTGCTCGATGCGGATGACTTCCCGGCCGTATTAGCCCACGCCGAAAGCGAAGCCGCCCGCAACCAGCGCGAATTTGGCCTTGAAGTTCCCACCATTAACACCGCCGCCGTTGAATACCTGGTCGCCCGTGGCTTTCATCTCGATTGGTTTGTGGCCGTTTTCATGAGCAACAAACCGTTTGGTAAATTCGAAAACTACATCATCACCAGTCCGCCGTTTTTCTTTTAGAATGCCACATAGCCCGATAGATAGGAGTAGGGAGCAAGGAGTAAGAAGTAATGATTTCTGCTTACTCCCTACTCCTTGCTCTCTACTCCTTCATTTAGGCTTGGTTACCGGATAAGTTTACCCCCGTCACCCCCTTCGATAACTGGTTCACAATCAAAAGATTACTTCCTCTCAGCCTACCCCTAACACGCGTCTATTGATAAAAGCCCCCATGTCCCTTACACTGAACCCACATAACCCGCTGATAGTAAAACGAAAGAAGGGACGATGGATCAGACAGCAACCGTTGTAGCCGAATATAGCGCTCACCGCCAAATCTGTTGGACGGCGTCGGGGCAGATATATCTCCTGTGGGATGACATTACGCTCACGATACCACCGGTCGATTTCAACCGCATGGTCAACGTGTTAGAAGAGGGGGTGTTTGAGGTCAATCTCTGCCGCATAAGCTGTGGTCAATGTTGGCTCATGCAGGCCGAGCCGGGCTGCTTCTATCTTGGGATTAAAAATATCGGGTTTAATTTAAGTCTATTAGAGTTTTTGAATCTTGTACGCTTAGTGCGCGAGGCGGCTCGCCAGTTGAAGGCTTGCCATGGTCTGGAGCGAGCTATACCGTCCGCTGCTTTTGAAAAGGAGACTTTATGTGTAACATCTTTACCACACTAGCCGTCAGCAATGATCGACGCTTAATTGTACAGTGTGAACACGGCACGGTTCACCTCACCTGGGATACGGTGACTATGCACCTTTCCCCGGTCCTCTTTCACGAAATGAGCGAGCTGCTGATGGAGTGCAGTTCAACTTCGTTTACCCAAATTCGCCGCCAGCGCTGTTTGATGAACTACTTTGAAAACCACAAATATTATCAACTGTGGTTTCAAGGCGTGGCTCTCAACCTTGCGCCGGTCGATTTTATAATTTTGGTCGATATGGTGACCGTGGCCCTGGCGGAGATGGAGAAAAGCCCCACCGATCAACCCTCTCTATCCGGCAGCCAATCGGTCGATGAGCAGTTCAAAACAATCCCCGCTTCGCCGGGAGCATTATTTTCGTTGAACTAAATCTCGCGTGATGGACAACTAAACTGGTATACCACTTCCTACTCCTTACTTCCTACTCCCGGATCGGACTGGTACAGCAGCGGCGCGGTCAAATCGCTCAATCGCTGCCGCTGCCGACCGGCCGCATCGAAATTGGCCGGATCGAGCCACTGTTGAAACGCGGCCCGCAAAGCTGGCCATTCTTCATCGATAACGGCAAACCAGGCCGTATCGCGATTGCGCCCTTTATACAGGGTCGCCTGCCGGAAGATGCCCTCAAATGAAAAGCCAAGTCGCTGCGCTGCTGCCCGCGAAGGGGCATTCAAGGCATCGCACTTCCACTCATAGCGACGATAGCCCAGGTCAAACGTATGTTGCATCATTAAAAACATCGCCTCAGTAGCGGCCGGAGTGCGCTGCAAAGACGGCGCATAATTGATATGCCCTACTTCAATCGAGCCACTGGCCGGCGTAATCCGTAAATAGCTGGCGATACCTGCGGCCTGTCCACTTTGGTCATCAATAATGGCGTAAAACAGCGGATCGCTACTGGGAATAACTTTATTCACCCAAGCCGTATAATCATCTTGGGTAGCAAACGGACCGTAAGGCAGATATGTCCATAAGCCCGCATCGGCCTGGCTATAAGCTGCGAAAAGGTCGGCAGCATGGCGCTCGGCCGACAGCGGCTCAAGGCGGCAAAAGCGTCCGGCCAAAGTTTCATAAGGCGGGGGTGACGGTGGTGCCCAGCCTTCCGGCAAGGGCAAACCAATCGGTTGATTAAGATCATTGTATGTGTTGTTCATGGCTATAATCTAGGGCGATTGTCTTTAGAAGTCAAACAGTAAAGCGTGAAAATCAAATACGTCCTCATCTTGATGAAATGGTCTCTTGCGTAGTCCCAACATAACCTCCCGCAGCCAAAATAGTAAACCACAGAGTCCACGGAGAAGGCACGAAGTTCACAAAGACCCTCTGTGAACCCTGTGCCTCCTTTGTGGACTCTGTGGTAAAATCCTCCACACACGACAACGAACAACCAAGACTAATATTTCATCCACACTCCTAACCCCGCCCCCGTTTTGACAAAGCAAATCTCTCCCCCTATCATGCGTTTTAATTATGACGTACGCAGTTGGCTGTCATTTGGAGGAGGAAGGACGAGAAATCCCTGAGAACGTTGTTTGCAAGCCGATGTTATAGGGATTTCTCCGCCTTTGGCTACGAAATGACATAAGCAGGTGTCAAGTGCGTAGCTCCTATTAATACTATATCTGGAGATGCCCCATGGCTAAACTTAACCGCGAAGAAGTAGAACGCATCGCCGAATTGGCAAAACTAACCCTCACCGACGCCGAAAAAGATATGTTCCAAGAGCAGCTCTCGAACATTTTAGAATACGCCGAGATGCTACAGCAGGTCGATACCACCGGTATCCCGCCCACCACCAGCGCCTTACCGATCAACAACGTGATGCGGCCCGACGAACTGTCGCTCTCGCTGCCCAACGAAGAAGCCTTGCGCAACGCCCCCGACGCCGAAGACGGGAGTTTCAAAGTCCGCGCCGTACTCGACTAATCGCCAACTGGAGGAAACATTGGAACTCTATTCACTCACCATTCACGAAGCCCAAGAACAACTGCGCCAGGGCGTAACCACCTCGGTTGAACTCACCGAAAGCGTGCTGGAGCGCATCGATGCTGTCGAAGACAAAGTGGGGGCCTATATCAGCCTCCAGCCGGAAATCGCCCTGCGCATGGCCGAAATGGCCGATGAGCGCCGCGCCGTCGGCGAAGATCGCCCGCTGTTAGGCATCCCGTTGGGCATCAAAGATACCATCATCACCCACGGCGTCCCGACCACCGCTGCCTCGAAAATCCTGGAAGGTTTCACCCCGCCCTTCGACGCCACCGCCATCGACCGGCTGCGGCAAGACGGTGCGGTCTTTATCGGCAAAACCAACTGCGACGAGTTTGCGATGGGTAGCTCGACCGAATATTCGGCCTTTCATCCCACCCGCAACCCGCGTAATCTTAACTGCGTGCCCGGCGGCAGTAGCGGCGGTAGTGCCGCTGCGGTCGGAGCCGATGAAGCCTTCGGCACACTCGGCAGTGATACCGGCGGCAGCGTGCGGCTGCCCGCCTCATTTTGCGGCGTGGTTGGCCTCAAGCCCACCTACGGGCGTGTTAGCCGCTATGGTTTAATTGCCTTCGGCTCATCGCTCGATCAAATCGGCCCGATTACCAAAGATGTCGAAGATGCCGCTATTTTGCTCAACGCCATCGCCGGTCACGATCCGCGCGACTCAACCTCGGTCAATGCGCCGGTTCCCAACTATGTCGATGACATGAAGCAGGGCGACGGCCTCAAAGGCGTTAAGGTCGGCATTCCCCAAGAATATTTTACCGATGGCATGGAACCGGGTGTGGCCCAAACGGTGCGGACGGCCATCGATCACCTGGCTTCTTTAGGGGCAGAACTGGTTGAGGTTTCGCTGCCCAACACCCAATACGGCATTCCGGCCTATTACATCGTCGCCACCGCCGAGGCTTCGGCCAACTTATCCCGCTACGACGGCGTTCGCTTTGGCCTGCGTCACGACGGCGGCGATATGTGGAACACCTACAACGAAACCCGCGAAGCCGGCTTCGGCCCCGAAGTCAAGCGCCGGATTATGCTGGGCACCTACGCCCTCTCCGCCGGGTATTACGATGCCTATTATTTGCAGGCTCAAAAAGTACGCACGCTGCTGCGGCGCGATTTCGAGCAAGCCTTTGAAAAGGTCGATGTTATGGTTTCGCCCGTAGCGCCGATGGTCGCCTTTGAAATCAACGCCAAGGTAGACGATCCGCTGCAAATGTACCTGACCGACGTGCTGACCGTTTCACTCAATCTGGCCGGCGTCTGCGGTATCTCGCTGCCGTGCGGTTTCTCCGAGGGTATGCCCGTCGGCCTGCAAATTATCGGCCCGGCCTTAGGCGAAAGCACCATTTTGCGCACCGCCTACCAATACGAGCAAACCACCGACTGGCACAGGCAAAAAGCCGTCCTATAACCCCTTAAAAATATCCGTAGGACAAACTTAAGTTTGTCCTACGGATATTTTTATTGTCGCTGTCGTCTCAGGTGAGACTATCGCACTCCATAAAAAGCCAAAAGCCGGAGCGCTCTAGATGCTCCGGCTTTTTATTTTCTTGAAAAACACGAATCTGTTGGATACCGTGCGGATCAGATGAAATCCGCGAAGATCAGTTGAAAATCGTATGGATCAGTTGAAATCCGAGCTGATCAGTTGGAAACCAGGCCGATTAGATGAAATCCAAGCTGATCAGTTGAAATCCGCACGAATATGTCGCTGAAAATTGAGATTCGTTGGTATCGTTGCTATCTTTTGGAAACCGAGGCGATTCCTTAAAAAATCACGCCAACCCGACAACAAATTGCCAAATACCTTCCTAACGGCCCATATCCTTAAACTTCTCGATAATCGTCTCAGCCCGTCGGCGATTGACACCCATATCGCCGTAGCCTAACCGCGCCGCAGCCCGAATGTGGATCAATTTGGCGTCATCATCCATATAAATTTCCGTATCATCAATAAAAGCAAAGACGCGTGTCCGCGTTACGGCGTGGATGTAGTTGGCCGATACCATCGAGATCTCGGTTCCCGGCAGTGACCCTACAATTTCTAACATCAACGTACGGGCTTCGTTAAGCGGCATGGTATAAGGAATGGGGGGGATACTGTGCTCTTCATCGATGGCCTGGGTTGAAACACAATTGGGCGAGTCGGGGCATGGGGTCAATTGTCCGTCGCTGACTCCCAGCGTAGTTGGTACGGGGCTAGAGCGTTCAACAAGTTTGCGGCTAACCATCCAACCGCCCAGGCCGCCGGCTACGAGTAATGCACCGGTAAGCGCAATAATATTTTTCGAGATTGTCATGGGTGAGATAAAACTCCTTGTGAATAGATTTGTTGGATAGTTGGATAATTGGATAGTTGGTTGGTCAGTTGGTTGGCAGTAAAGGCCAAGTTTCGTTAGGCCATCGCCTCAAGTTCCCAAAAGTCAGGATAGGTCGTGACAAAACCGGCCTCATTCACCGGCAGTTCGCGCACAAACTTGCCACCCGCCGACTCGTATCGATAGCGACTCTCTGCCACTCGGCGATAGACCTGCTCCAGCGGCTCCAGCTTAAAACTGGGAAAGCGCAGCCAGGCAGCTCGAACTGTGGCCTCTTGTTCAACGGCTAAATTCAACCGGCGAATAGGCAGCAAATTCGTCGAAGGGCTGAAGTTGAGGTCTAGATCGAGACAGCCCTCAACTTCCGGATTTTCTGTGCCGTTAAGCCACCAGCGGCCGGCCACATCGACCGAGATGTCAATTGCAATGGTCTCGCTGCCGACCCAGCCGTTTACCCGCCCGGAGCGCGTCTGCCAGCTTTGGTCACACACGATTTTGTAATCCAGGCGGCACGGCTGCGCGTTGTAGATAAAATTGGCCGTGCCCGCAAGCTGCCAAAAATCGTCTTGCGTCGATAACTGCGCAGCCTCGTGGCCGGCGTGGTCTACTCTACGCCAAAGAATCGATGCGTTAGTCATGTTTTATCCTATCATCGAATAGAGTGCTTTGTGGGGATTTCTACGTCCAGCTTACATCCCCAAACAAACCGTCAAATTCATTTCGCTGAAGGAAGGCTTCAAAATCGGGACGTTCGTCGCCAAGCCGGAAAGAAGGGCCGTGGCCGGGGTAGCAGATGGTGTCGTCAGACCAGGTAAAGACGATATTGCGCATGGTTTCCATCGTAGTTTTGAACGCATGAGGCGACCAGGTTTTGCCCGGTCCTCCTTGAAAAATGGTATCGCCGACGATGGCACGCTGATCGGGCAGCATAATCGTCACCATACCGTGGGTGTGGCCCGGCGTGTGAATAATATCGAGCGTATGTCGCCCTAAGGTGAAGGTATCGCCATCGGCAAACCAGGCATCGGCCATCACCATCATCGGGGCGTCGGCGGGGTGCATAAAGACCGGCACATCGAGTTGATCGCGCATTTCGGCTAATACGCCAATGTGATCAGGGTGGGCGTGGGTTAAAATAATGGCGATGGGCGAAGTGTCAAACAGCATTTCGGTCAACTTGTCCGGTTCGTCTCCGGGGTCGATCAAAATGCTTTGGCCGCTGTCCGAGCAAATCAGCGCGTAGCTGTTCATCGGCCACGGCCCAACGGAAGCGGTTTTTAATATCAATGGCGAAGTCATCGTAATTCATCCTTTGATGGGTTAGGTAGTCAAAAGGTGACAGCCACTTGGTCATGATAAATCAGACTATGGGCCAAATGCGTGCTTGTGCTCATCAAAAAGTGACTGTCACCTTATAAAAAAGAGACCGCCGTGATTTCTCAGGCGGTCAAAAAGTGCGGGGAGGGTGGGATTCGAACCCACGGTCGAGTTTTACCCCGACAACCACTTAGCAGGCGGCCCCAATCGTCCACTCTGGCACCTCCCCAGAGGTTAAAAATGTATTTGTTTAGCACAAATGTGGCGGAGGGAGAGGGATTCGAACCCCCGGAGACCTTGCAGCCTCAGTGGTTTTCAAGACCACCGCAATCGACCACTCTGCCATCCCTCCATTTGGGCAGTACGAGACATTTTAGCAAAAGTACGACGGAAAGTCAATTGAGAAATGTCAAAGCGTATGGTAGAATGATTGTGAGTATTTATTAATCATAGGGATACCCATTTGTGACTCAATCAACATCAGAACCGAACCAATTTACAATACAAAACCAGGCACCACAAAACCAGGCAACCGATTCGTCGCGCCAACCGCTGGAAGTGCGTCACCTTTCGCACGATCTACGCGGCCCCCTAAATTCAATTTTAGGCTTTTCCGAACTGCTGCTGGAAGGCGTCGAAGGGCCGCTTAATGATACGCAAAGCGAGGATATTACGGCCATTCGGCACAGCGCTCAAAATTTGTTGCAGTTAATTAACACCGTGGTGGATTTAAGCAAACTGGCCGCTGATGGTCTCAATCTTGAAAGTGTTCATGTTTCGCTGCAAGAAGTATTGCAGAAGAGCCAACAGGTCATCAAGCGCGAAACATCTGTTGAGTTTGATGTCGATTTATCGCAACCGATGCCACTTGTTTCTGGAGATGGCGATCGTATAGGACAAATTATTCTCACTGTGGTGCGCTTTTACATCAATTCCAAAAAAGTCAACACAATTTCTACGCATTTTGAACATGATGCAACCGACGCCACCCTTCATCTTGTCGCCTCCCACCTCTTCATCTCTGCTTCCGAATTAGAAGAACTTTTTGAACTAACCGTACACGTCGACGCCGGTGGGCACAGCAAGCTAACGCCTGGCGGCCTGGAATTACCGCTGGCCTGGCAGCTAGCGGCCAAACAAAATGGGTGCCTGTGGGTTGAAAGCCAGGAAGACACCGGCACAACATTTTTCTTGAAACTCCCGTTGTTTGCTTCCGAGTAATCGAAGCAACTTATACAGCCTAGCATCAAACCGGGTGAATATGTCGCCTAAAAGTAAATATTACCCTCTGTTCAAATATTTGAATGAACAGCCAGACACGGATCTGATCGAGCTAAGTTTGGCCGAAATTGAAAAAATTATAGGCAAAAGATTGCCTACCAGCGCCCGCGTATCGCGAGCCTGGTGGGCCAACAGCCCCACAACTCAGGGAGTAGCCTGGCAGGAAGCCGGTTGGCTTATCGATTCGCCTGACCTTGAAAACCAACTGGTTATCTTTCGTCCGGCGCGTATCACCTATCGCGTCAGCCCTATCCGCAAATCGGTCGGCTGGACAGGCGACGAAATTAAAGCGCTGCGCGAATATGCCGGATGGTCACAACAAGAGTTAGCCAATCGTCTGGCTGTGCGGCAGCAAACCATTAGCGATTGGGAAGTGGGTAACCACACCGCCCGTCGCTCGATGAGCAAGCTACTGCAGATGCTCGCCAAAGAAGTTGGTTTTCCTTACGATACCAATACCGGCGACGCTAAATAAAATTCCCCCTTGACAACCACACGATTTCGTGTTATCGTCTTTTCTACTTCAAGCGAGCTGTCCCTCGCTTAATTTTTACAATACCATACACGATTTCGTGTTAAAGCACAAATCCAAATAGAGGAAATGGCGATGAAAAAGTATGACATTACCGAATTAATCAAACGTTGGGAGCGCGAAGAGTTAACCGTTGAGCAGGCCGTTGGCCAAATTTTGTTATGGGTCGGCTCGCTGTCCGATCGTGTTACAAAATTAGAAGCCTTACAGCGTAAGTCAGCCGCGTCACCATCAGCAGAAGGGTAATACACGTCTAAGGGCGATCTGCCGAGGGGGCGATGGCTCTCGGCAGATCGCTCAACCGGAAGCGCTGCACAATGCCGAAAATGAGGAAAAAGGCAAAGGCTAAATCAACCAAAAAGTAGGCGTGGTCAACCAAACCGTGGCTTAAAATCACGATCATACTGCCCATGAAACCCAAAAGTAGCGGCGCAGAGTCTTTTTTGTACATCGTCCAGATGCTGCTCCAAAATTGAATTTGCAGCCAAATAAAAACTACCATTCCACCCAAACCCATACGGGTACCGAAATCGAGCAGAACATTATGAGGGTGCGATAAATTTGGCTCCTGCCACGCATCGGGCAAAATGTAGAGGGTTCGATATTGGTACAAAAAGTTATCCAGCCCGACACCGACTAGAACGTGATCCCTTAGCATCATCAGGGCCGAATGCCACAACTTGAGGCGAAAAAAGCCGGTTCCCCGGCTGTAGTCGATTATGGTTGCCCATCGCGCTGTCGGCAGCAGCGGCAGCAGCGCTATCAGCAGCACGGCCAGACCAATCGCTGCTGCCATAAATCCACGCCGCCAGCCGCGCCGCGCTAGCCCGGTCAGCAATCCCATGCCGATAATGCATAGGGGTAATGACAATAGCAGGGTGCCTCGCGAAAAGGTAAGATAAAGGGTGAAGCTTATCACGGCTAACCCCAAACCGTATAAATTTCGCCGCAACTTCGATTGGCCCGGCAACAGCGCCACCGCCAGCAAAATCGGCCATGAGCGTTCCACAAAAAGGGCCAGGTTGTTGGGCGTCGGGTAAATTGGCCCCACCGCGCGACGTACACCTTCAGCGTTGATAAATTGGTGGTCGAAGAAAAAGAGGACAAGCGCGATAAGCGCGTGAACAACCCCGCCGGCCACAAAAGCGTCGACTAACCGCCAGGTGATACCCGTTTGCTCGCTCGCTTTCGGCTGCGCGACCAGAAGAATGAGCATATAAAAAATCACCGGCCCCAGCACCATTGTGCGCCAGGCAAACATACTCACGCCAAAATTTTGGGCAAAAACCGTTACCATCAGCCCCAATCCCAGAAACGCCAGCGGAGCCGCAAGCCAAGAGCGCCACGGCTGACCGCTGATGGCTGATGGCTGATGGCTGACAAGCTGTCTTAGCACCCCCAGCGCACTCAACGCCAGCACAGCCTCCAAAAGTGAGACATCAAACAACGGTACACTTTTTGTATTAGGCAGGAACGAAAGACCGAAGGCAATAAGCACTAGACCAAAATCGGGACGAAGCAAAAGGCAAAAGGCCAATAGGATCAGCAGAACAATCGCACCGTTGCCGGAACTGAAATAAAGCCCGACAGCCAGTATTGCTGTGAAGGCAAACAAAAGCCGCTCATCATGTCGAGCGCTAAACGCCGCCAACTTGGCCGCCCTAATGCGGAGAAACCGTCTCCACGTTTCGAAATCGCGTGAAGCCATTTTTCCCAAAGCGGCTCCGCTCAGCATGATGAATATACCGGCTGCAAGAATTCCTATACGCGCAAGCGTAGGGTCATGTCGATTTGAAACCGACCACCCGGCGATAGCCCACTGCCCCCATCCCCCCTCAGCCGTGATTTCTGCTCGGTGAAACGTATCCGGCAAATGAGAGGCGAGCGTTACGTTGGCGGGTTCTCGCAGCGGATCGTAGAGTACCACATAGCTCCGTCCCTGGTTATCTTGCGGCAGTGCATTCGCCGGTTGGCCGTCGACAGTTACCCATAGGTAGCCACGAAAATCGCTGCGATTAACATCTAAATTAAGCTGAGTTCCCTCGAATTCAATAGCGAGCGTTCGAGGTTGGTTACGCGGTATGTCAGCTTGCTGCACTGCCCAGCGCCAGCCGAGGCTGTAATGCCCACTGGGATGATCGGCGGGATAGTTTCCGGGTGTCGCGATAACAGAGCGGGTGGTTGCGGTTTGCAAGGCCACCTGCACAGGCGGAGTGTCACGCAACGAGAAACCACGGGCCGGATCATCACGCTCAAGGCCAACGCTGTCCCACCGGATCGCCAGCATCGGGCCAAGCCAGGGCCAATTCTGCCGGGCCAGGTCGATGGCTTTAGTCGTGCGTTGCGCCTGGAGATCGGGGGGGCCAGTTTTCCAGGGCGATTTTGGGCCACTCCAATCGATAGGTAGCGCATTCCACCCGAAAGCCGTGGCCCAGATGGGCGTGGCGACATCGCCATGTCGAAGCATCACCTGGCGTAGCAACTCGATGCGTCGGAAGTTGAGGACTCTGGACGTTGCCGGATCAGACGGTTCGCGGTCGAAGCCATAGGGCTGCGCCGCTACGACATCGAACCAACGGTCGGCGTTGGTTTGATAAAGCTGCTCCAGATAATCGATCTCGTTGAGGTTAAGCGGCCCGTTCTCCAACGTTGGCGCGAGCGCCGCGGCCATGATAACTGTGTTTGAGTCAATATCTCGAATACGCAGCGCTGCCTCTCGTAAAAGTGCGGTGTAGGCCGGGGCATCGACAAAGGTGTGGCCCCAGTTGGCGCTCAGGTTCGGTTCGTCCCAAATTTGATAGACAGCCACCTGCTCCCCGTATCGAGTGGCGAAGGTAGCAGCAAAGTCGCCAAAGTCGCCGGATGCGAGTGGTGGCGCAGTCGAAATGGTATGTGGCGCACGTGCCCAGCGGGGAGCGGTGTGGAGGACGGCGATGAGTTTTAGGGTTTGTTGGTTGGCTGGTTTGTTAGTTGGCTGGTTTGTTGGTTGGCTGGTTTGTTGGTTGAAGTCAGCGAGTGCCTGGCTGATGCGGTCGAGCGATTGCCAACGGTATTGGCCCGGCTCCGGCTCGATTTCGGCCCAGCGAACAGGTTGGCGCAGCCAGGTGAGACCGTTGGTATGAAGTTCTTCAAGCGTTTGTTGCAGCACTTCATCGTCATAGGTTGTCAGATCGATAGTCACGCCGTAGCCTTTATCGGCGGCTAGATATCCGGCTGGAGGCGGTGTGGTGGTCGATAGCACGTTCAAGAAATATGCTGCTGATACAATTGATGTGCTGAGAATGAGCAGCAGCAAAGTGAGAACGACGGGCTGAAATCGCAAAGACTTAAGCATGATTTTCAATAATGAGGCCAGCGGAAACAAAGGAATTAGCTGGCAATCGGTTTATTGTTTTATCTCCAGTTGTTCGGCTAGCCGCTGGGTGATGCCGATGATGAGAAAGAAGGCAAAGGCAAGATCGACTAAAAAATAGGAAAGATCGACCAAGCCATGACCGAGAAAAACAACCATGCTGCCCATAAAACCGAGTGTGAGGGCATCGGCATGCTGTTTGAAAAGCCGCCAACTGTTGCTCCAGAAAGCAAATTGTAAGCCAAGAAGCACAACAATGCCCCCAAGGCCCAGCCGCGTCCCGAAATCTAAAATGATGTTATGCGGGTGATTAAGATCCGGCTCTTGCCAGGCTTCGGGCAAAATGTAACGGGTGCGATATTGGTACAAAAAGTTATCGAGGCCGATGCCGATCAACCCATGATCTTGCAGCATCGCCCACGACGATTGCCACAGCTTGATGCGGAAGAAGCCGGTGCTGCCGTCGCTGAAATCGAACGTGGTGCGAAAGCGTTCGGTTTGGCTGAAGGGGATGAGCGCCAGCGCAAAAACACCGAACGCCGCCGCCATCGCTACAAGCACCCGCCGCCAGGCCCGACCACGATGACGCAGCCCATAGAGCAAGGTCATGGCTATAAGCCCTAACGGCAAGCCCACAAACAAGGCTCCCTTGGAAAACGTTAAATACAGAGCTAGCGTAATGGGGATCAAGGCCGCTCCATATAGCCAGCGTCGCAGCGAAGCCGGTGACAGCACCGCCACAGCCAGCAGTATCGGCCAGGCTCGATCCAAAATAAGGGCCAAATTATTCGGTGATCCACCGACCAGCCCCAGCGCGCGACGGACACCTTCGGCATCGATAGTCTGATCAGTAAAGAAGTAAAAATAAAGAGCCGACACCGCTTGCAAGGTTGCCCCCATAACAAAGACATCGACCAGTCGCCAGACCCAGCGTTTTGAAGTCGCGTTAGGACCAAAATCGAGACCCAGGCGCACCAGAAAGTAAAAAACAACCGACTCGACGACGACGACACGCCACTCGCGTAAGCTCACAGCAAAATTATCGGCAGCCAGCGTAGCTAAGAAGGCGAGAATAACGAGAGTGAGGGCGAAGATGTCGGTGAGGGTGGGGGGAGGGAGATTAGAGATTGGAGACTGGAGACTGGAGACTGGAGTTGGGTGAGGTGTCTTAGCCTTCGCCTCAGCCTCAGCCTTTTCTTGCTCAAGCTCTGACTCTGAAGAAAAGTGTGATCGTGCAAGGGCAAGGAAAAGATGTACGACACAGCCCAACACCGTCAGCGCTAGCGTAAGCTCCACAGGCGAGAATGCCCCGATGGGCAGACGGAGCGGAATCTCGAACAGGAAAAAAGCCAGCGTAACGAGAGCGAGGCCAATATCGGGCCGCAGAACAATGAGCAGAGCTAGCAGCGGGAGTAAAGCCAATGCGATAAGCCCTTGCATTAGGAAGATAACAACAGCCAGCCCAAACGTTAGGATAAGATGTCCCCGTTCGCCGCGTATGGCATAGAGCGCAATGACGATTTCGCTCCAGGCCCATAATTGTTTGATGATAATGGTCGGTGCGCTCAAAAATAGCCAAAGAAGACCTGCCCCGCTCGCAGCGGCGAATAGAACAGCGACAATCAAGCCATTTTGCCACAAACGTGTGTCGATTTCGTTAGCCACCGACCAACCGGCGATAGCCCACTGCTCCCAACCGCCTTCCGCTTCAATAACGGCCTCGTGAGGGCCTTGGGGCAGGTAACGGGCCAGGGTAACGGTAGCCTGCTCATAAAGCGGATCGCTCAGAATAAGATAGCTGCGGCCTTGACCATCTTGGGGCAGTGCGTTGGCCGGCTGGCCGTCGATGGTGACCCATAGGTGGCCGCGAAAATCGCCGCGATTGACGGTTAAGTCCAGGCGCGTGCCTTCGAAGGGAATGGTCAATGTGCGCGGTGCTTCCGTCGGAATATCGGCCAGCGTGGTGGCGAAGCGCCAGCCGGGGCTTGGGTGACCACTCGGATGCGTGGCCGGATAGCGGCCCGGAGTTGCCGCAGTTTGTTCGGCCGCGTCTTCAACAACGCTCAACATTTCGGGCGTCTCGGTTAGGGCAAAACCGCGTTCCGGATCGTCGTCTTCTAGGCCGGTGGTGTCCCAACGGGCGGCCAGCATCGGGCCAAGCCAGGGCCAATGCTGCCGGGCGTGCTCGATAGCGGTGGCGGTGCGCGGCGCTTGCACCGAGGCTTGATCGTAGCTCCACGGCGAAGGTTGGCCCGCCCAATCGGCCGGCAGTGCGACCCAACCAAAGCCGGTGGCCCACAGCGGTGTGGCCGCGTCACCGTGATGGAGCATCACCTGGCGAATCAGTTCGGCACGGCGAAAATTGAGCTGGTCGGGTGCGGGCGCGTCGAGCGGTTTGGTCCACAGGCCAAAGGGTTGGATAGCCACAACATCGAACCAGCGGTTGGCTTTGGCCTGGTAAAGGTGATCGAGATAGGTTATCTCATTGAGATTAAGCGGCCCATCTTCGGAGGTCGCAGCTAGCGCGGCGGTTAAGATAATGGCATCAGCATCGGCCTCTCGAATGTTGAGGGCGGCTTCGCGCAGCAAATCGGCGTAGGCAGCGGCATCGACAAAGGTATCGCCCCAGAAAGCGCTAAGATTGGGCTGGTGCCAGATTTGGTAATGGTCGATGCGGTCGCCGTAACGGGTAGCGAAAGCTCGGGCCAAATTGCCGAAGTCACTGTATTCGGTTGGGGGAGTCGAGCGGGTTGTGTCGGCGGCTCTGGCCCAGGCGGGGGTGCCTTGCAGGACGGCGATGAGGTGGAAGGTGGTTTGTTGATTGGATAGTTGGGGTGTTGGCTGGTTGGTTGGATGGTTGAATGTATTGACAGTGTCGATGATGCGATCAAGGGGGTACCAGTTGAATTGACCGGGTTGAGGCTCGATATCGGCCCACGAAACAGGTTGGCGCAGCCAGGTAAGGCCGCTGGCGTGCATCGCTTCGAGCGTCGGGGTGAGGCTGCCGTCATCATATTGGGTCAGATCGATGGTGACGCCGTAGCCTTTGTCTGCGGTCAGCAAGTTGGCAGACTGCGGCGGTTGACTGCGGCGTAGCTGCCAGCCAAAGTAACCGGCGGCGAGAGCAGCCAGTATGAATATCGGGATTAGAATAACTCCCCAACGTAGAGAGGGTTGAGTCACGATTTACAATTCACCTGGGAATTAGTATACTCACATAAATAGTTCAAGCCTATTGAGTATAGCGATCGTTGAGGGATTGACAAAGCGGGAAATTACAACGCATATCATGGCAGCTTTATTCTTAGATTTATTAAACTACAGCCTTGAGTTGGGGCAAGAAATTTTATCAAAACGCTCTGACAAACAGCGGAAAACGCAGGGGCAGTTTCTTACGCCTATAACCGTAGCTCGATTTATGGCCAAGCAGCTTGGGGAAGTTCGTTCAAGTAGCCGCATATTAGAACCGTCTATTGGTTCTGGTGTGTTAATTTGTGCTATTCTAGAACAAATTGTAGCCAAGAACCAACCTTGCGAAATATGGGTTGATGGCTATGAAACGGATGAAGAACTATGCCAGGCTGCTAAAAAAGTTATAGCCTTAATCCAAGAGCGCGCAGAAAAATATGGCGTTATTATTCATAGCTGCATTCAAAATAGAGATTTTATTCTTGATAATGTACCTGCCTACCAACCTCATTTGCTTTTGGCTGAAGACTCGAAGTATCCCAATGCCCAAACTTTATATGATTACATCATCGCTAACCCTCCCTACTTTAAACTTAACAGCAAAGATCCTCGTGCGAAAGTAGCAACAGGCCAAGTAAGAGGCCATACAAACATTTATACGCTTTTTTTAGCTTTAAGCGCTACAAAACTTGCGCCCCAAGGGAAAGCATGTTTTATCGTGCCGCGCAGTTTCTGTTCGGGAGCTTATTTTTCGGCGTTACGCCAAGAGCTTATAGAAAAGACCAGTCCCTATGCATTGCACCTGTTTGAGTCACGCGAGGCAGCATTTAAAGAGAATGCCGTTTTACAAGAAAATATAATTTTCTCTTTTGCTAAGAAAAAATTAGAGCGAAATTACCCCCAAATAACCGGTAGCTTTAATATTTCTACATCCAAAGGAATTTCTACCTTAGAAAATTCAGTACTCTATCGTGAAGTTTCTCTGGAAAAATTTGTCGGCAAAAGGAATGGTTCACTATTTTTTAGGTTACCAACCAGTGAACTGGATGAACAAATCCTTAATATTGTTGATAGTTGGTCCGGGTCGCTCAATCATTTGGGATTACATGTTTCTACAGGGCCGGTAGTACCTTTTCGTTCGCGCTCCAGCCTAACTGATAGTATGGCTGTCAAAGGGGGGGAGGCTGTACCTTTACTGTGGATGCATAATGTTAAGCGGCAAAAGATTAATTGGCCTGCCCTCAATGGATCCAAACCGCAAGGATTATACCTTTCTACAGAAGGGAAATCATTATCTATTCCTACGTCAAACTATGTTTTGCTTAGAAGATTTAGCGCAAAAGAAGAGCCGCGTCGACTTATTGCAGCGCCTTTTTTTGAGGATGAATTTCATAAGTATAAAACTATTGGGTTAGAAAACCATCTTAACTACATTTATCGTAAACATGGTCAACTTAGCAAGTTAGAGGCAGTGGGTTTAGCGGCTTTACTAAATTCAGCGTTTGTTGATCGCTATTTTCGTATCACAAACGGTAACACCCAGGTCAATGCGACGGAGTTACGTGCTTTGCCGTTACCTCCGCTAGAGATAATTCAAAGTATTGGGCAAGCACTATCAAGGCTCGATACAACCAAGCAAGAGTTAAGTTTAGAAGCTGTTGTATTTACCACATTACGTAACTCAGGTCTTATACCGCAAGATTTTCCTGCCATCACGGAGACAAGATTTACTATGGGAAAAATTCAAGAAGCACAAGATGTACTGAAATCATTAGGATTGCCTCCGAGTCAGCAGAATGAAATGTCAGCATTAACCTTACTGGTTATGGCGCAACTTTCAGAAAACACAGCTTGGGATGAAGCCAAACGTCAAAGTCTGCGTATCCACGATATTTTACTGGCTATGAAAGAAATGTATGATCGCGATTATGCGGAAAATACGCGGGAAACCGTCCGTCGTCAGGTTATCCATCAATTTATACAAGCCGGTTTAGTTCTTCGTAATCCCGACGATCCCAAGTTGCCTACAAACAGCCCACGAACGCACTATGCATTGTCTGATGCCGCTTTGGTTACAATCCGCACCTATCAAACCGATAATTGGCCTCAATCGGTGCAATCCTTTAACGAGAATAAAGGTGCGCTTCTTGAACTTTATCAGAAACGGCAACAACATCATCGTATTCCCTTAACACTATCGAATGGGGAAGAATATCATTTATCGCCAGGCTTACATAACGAACTGCAAGTAGCCATTGTTGAAGAGTTTGGGCCTCGATTTGCGCCGGGAGCAACGCTTTTGTATTTAGGCGACACAGAAAATAAAACGCTTATTTTCGATAAACAAAGTTTTGAGCAATTGGGCATTTCCTCTTCAAGTTTCGATAAATTGCCTGATATCGTGCTTTATGATGAGGAGAGAAATTGGCTGTTTTTGATTGAAGCCGTTACCTCCCATGGCCCGGTATCCCCTAAACGTTACGTGGAATTAGAACATATGCTTGATGAAAGTTCTGTTAGTCGCATTTATGTTAGTGCTTTTCCCGATTTTACTACCTTCAAAGGATTTCTTTCAGAAATAGCCTGGGAAACTGAGGTTTGGTTAGCTGAAATGCCGGACCATCTCATTCATTTCAACGGAGATCGATTTTTAGGGCCACGAAACTAACCCTATGTCACCTCTCTTGTTCAGACATAACCACATCATCCAGCGACACATTCAAGGCTTTGGCGATAGCAGCCAGAACTTCGGTGGTGCCGTTGCGTTGTCCCGACTCAAGCTGAGATAAATAGGGTTTGCTGATCTGCGCTGCATCAGCAACCTGTTGTTGCGTCAAGCCTCGATACTCGCGCCAGACCCGAAGGGGATTTTTCCCATCCAGTAAGGCATACGTGACCTCGCTGGGGATCAACTCCTCGTCCCCGTTAGCCAAAGCGCTTTTGGCCTCATCAAAAGCTTGAATGCCTTGTAACATCTCTGCCTCTGCTACAAGTCGTTCATACTCCTCATAAGGGATCACGGCCCACTCAGGTCGGCCATTCTTTTCTATAATCTGAACGTTCATTGGTAGACACCTCCTCGATGTCCGATTTTCAAGACCAAGATTCGCAACTGCTCATCTTCAAGTTCATAAATCACCCGCCAATCACCAACCCGCAGCCGGTAACCGGCTCGATCTTTCAATTTTGTTAGGTTTGGATTACGACTATATGGGTCTTGAGCCACTTGCTCAAGCTTTTCTTGGATCAGTTGGGCCGTATTTCGCGACATTTTTCGTAGCACGCGGGTTGCTTGCTTCGTGAAGACAATACGATACATGTCGACATGTTAGCATAATGCTAACCAAACTGCAAACTTATGGTTAGAAAGCGTGCATTTCTTGAGGTGAAGGAGTAGTTCGCCTATTTACTCCTGCCCATGACAATCCAGCGGCTCATCATTGGCGATGGCCTCATGAAGGCGTCGGGTGGCGGGTGTGGGGCTTTCGCCGAATAGCTCCTCGAACAGCTTGAGGCAGTCGCGGTATACTTTGAGCGCCTGACCTTTGTCGTGGTTGCAGGCGTGGTAGCGCATTAAGCGCCGGTAGACGCTCTCCAGCAGCGGATCTTTTTGGAGGGCCAGCTCGCAGGGCACGATAGCCTCTTGGTAGCGACCTAACGCTGCATAGGCATCGGCCAGCAGCACGAGCAGATCGCGGTATTCGATGGCAATTTCGCGACGAATGTTGATGGCCCAGTCATCGTAGCGATCTTCGGCCAAAAAGTCGCCTTTGTAGAGCGTGCGTCCGCTTTCCAACTCGGCGATGGCATCAGCCCACCGCTCGGCTTTGGCCAGGTCGCGTCCTTGCTGCAAATAGTGCCGAAACTCGATCAGATCCCAATTGGAATGACCGCTGAGTTCAAAGAAATAACCGTTGGCCGTGCGCAGAATGAAATTAGAGTCGCGCGGCTCGATGTCCGGCTCCAAGGTGCGACGCGCGTTGCTGATGAGCGGCAGGAGCTTTTTGCGCCCGCTCAATTCGTCTGAGTCGGGCCACAGGCGGGTAATAAGTTCATCGGCGAGAACGGCACGACCGGCCCGGGCGCGCCGTATCAGCAGCAATTTTACTACAGTTTCGGCTTGGGAGCGCTCCCAGTTGTCGATGAGCTTGCCGTCGCGCCATAAACGGAACTGCCCGAACGTTTGAATACGCAGTTCCGGAGCCTGCGTGGCTTGTTCAATCGCGGCGCGGATGGCGGTGGTGGTAAAGCGCTGCTTTTCGATGAAATCGATGATGGGATAGTTCTTAAGCAAGTCGGCGACATCGCCGGGACCGGCCTGCCCGCTAAGAATAACGACTTTGGTTTTGGGCTGAACCTCAACGAGATGATCAAGTAGCAGCCAGCCTTCGCTGGAAGAAAGGGGTACGTTGGCTTTTTGCAGCTTCAAATCCAAAATGACCAAATGGAAACTTTCGCGCTCTAACTCCAGCAGGGCCTCTTGAGCGCTCTGGGCAACGCGCCAAAAGCAGCCGGCCTCGTTGAGGGTGCTGACGACAATATTCTGCCAATCTTCCCGATTTTCCACCAAAAGAACACGTGGGGCGTTGATGGCCTTATCCGACGCAGGCGGGGCGAGGCGTGGCTCTGACTTAGCTGAGAACTGGGGCGGGACATCCTCGCTGAGTGGCTTGATACCGGCATGCTCGCCCACAAATTCGTGTATGAGTTGGCTGAAATGAACCGGGTCCCAATTCTCCTTATAGAGCACCGGCGAGTTGGGCGAGAGCTGCTGCAGGCTGACTCTCATATCGCGCGTAAAAGAGCCGGTGATGATGACTACGGGCATATCCGGCTCGATTTTGCGGATTTTCTCCACCACGCTTAGCCCTTCGCGGTTGAAGCGGTTGGCCATATCGAGCACCGGATCAACAATAGCCAGATCGAATTTTTTGGTGTCCAACGCGCTCAAGGCTTCTTCATACGTGGTGGCCGGGTGGGGTGTGTAGCCCTCGCGCAGAACCGATTCGTACAGGATACCTTGCCAATCGGCTCTATCTTCGACAACGAGAATGTTGGGTTGGTGACTCATACGTTTTCTCCGATGATGCTATCAAGCATTTTGGTCTTGCCAGGGGTGCAGCAAAACGGTAAAAATGGTGCCTTCTTCCGAGGTTGTAAAACTGATCGCGCCCTCGAATTGGTGAATAAATGTTTCGACCAGCCACAGACCAAAGCCAAGACCCGATTTGGTTGAAACGCCTGGCTTAAAAATATCGAGCTTTAGTTCCGGCGGAATGCCGGGGCCATTATCGCTGATGGTAATTTCCACTTGCTGGTGGTGGGTTACTTGGGTCGCGATGCCGACTCGTCCGCCCGTTTCGGCGATGGCCTGAATAGCATTCGAGAGCAGATTGTGGAATACCGCCTGCAAACAGTGGGCGTTGGCTTTGACCGGTGGAAGCGTCTGGCTGTAATCTTTGTCGATTTCGATGTTGCCCGGCTGCCAACAGCTCTGGATGGCTTCATCGAGACAGGTATAGACATCGGTTGGTTCTAGCTCTGGCGGTTCGAGCGGATCGCGCAGCCGGTGAATGAGGTCGATGGCTTCTTCGGCGTTTTCTCGAATTTGGCTTATCAACTTATTGTAGAGCGGCGCTTGGGGCGCAGAGAGCGGGTGTTGTTCCAACGTCAAAGCCCAAACCCGAACCGCGCCGACAATATTGTTCATCGTATGGGCCATATCAAGAATGACTGCGGCCATGGCCCCCCGGGTTTCGGCGGTGATGCGGCGGCGCTGCTCATCGGCCAGGTGCTGGTAGGCTTGCACCAGCTCGTCAAAGAGACGGGCGTTGTGGATGGCGATGGCGGCCCATTGGGTAAACTCGATGATCAAGCTGAGATGCTGTTGGCTAAATCCTTGGCCGTCGGTGCGGTTGAGTGCTTCGACCACGCCGATGACTTCGCCATTGACCTTAAGTGGCACACACAGCAGCGAGCGGGTTTTGTAGCCGGTTTGGTGGGCCACCTCGCGGGAGTGGCGCGGATCGGCCAGCGCGTCGTTGACCAGCGCCGGTTCATCGTGCGAGGCCACCCAGCCGGCGATACCCTGCCAGGGATAGCTGAGCCGGATGTCGGCATCGCCCTCGTTGGTGTAGCGGAGAACCAGTTCGTTGGTTTTGTCATCGATGAGAAACACAGACGTGCGCTCGGTTTTGAGCACCGAGTTGACGCCTTCAATATTGACGCGCAGGACACGATCTAGCTCCAAACTGCTGGTTAAGGCGCTGCCAATTTCGTTTAAGTAGGTGAGGTGCAGGGTTTTAGCCTGCATTTGGTTATAGTGGGTAGCGTTTTGTACCGCCAGCCCGATGACGTGGGCAATGCCGGCCAGCAGGTTCGTTTCTTCTTTAGAGAATAGGCGTGAGGTTGTCGATACGATAGCCAGTGACCCCTCTATTTTGTCGCCGCCTTTGATAGCGGCTAGAGCGATGGCGCTGGCCTCGGGAACCTGAAGAGCGGCTTGGTCTGGATCGTTAATGACGAACGGGTCGGTCTCGGATTCGCTAAGCAGCCGGTTCGACAAAGCCGTCAGCGCCGTGGTTTGTTTGTGGCTTAGCGGAGAGTCTGGTTTCAAGCTGCGGGTCAAGTGGCTTGAAAGCGACTCGGTTTGGGCGTGTAGGCTAATCAGGTGGATGGCTCCTGCATCGGCGTGGAGTTCGGACAACGTTTTTTCCAGACCTATCGATAGTATCTTGGTCAGGTCGAGGGTTTTGCTTAATTCCAAGGCGATTTGATTGAGCGCTCTTAGGCGGCGAGCCTGGCTGGCTTCTTCGTAAAGGCGCGCATTTTCAATGGCGATGGTCGATGATGCAGCGAAAGCAGCCAAAAGCGCCTCATCGCTGCGGCTGAAGCCGGCCGGACTTTTTTTGTTGAGAATTTGGAGAACACCTAGCCTACGCCGCTCGGATTGTAGCGGTACGGCCAGCAACGAGCGCGTGACGAAGCCATATTCTACCTCACCATACCAGCGTGAGTCCCGCGTGACGTCACTAATGCACACGGTTTCGCCGGTGGAGACAACCCACCCGGCCAATCCTTGGTCGCTGCGCAACCGGGTCGGAATGTCGATACGTTTGCCGTTGGAGATAGAGGTGGCAAAGTAGAGTGAAGAGTCGTAGGGGTCGAGCAGTAGCACTGAGCCGGTTTCGACATGCAGCATTTGGGTGGCTTCGCGGACAATTCGGGTTAGCACTTCATCCAAATCGAGTACCTCGACCACGCTGTGGCTGAGGCGATTGAGCAGGGTTAGTTCATCGAGTTGTCGCTGGTGGGCTTGAGCACGGTGGATTGCCAAAGCGGCCTGGCTGGCAAACGCGCTCAAAAAATCGAGATCGGCTTGCCCAAAGATCGACTGCTGGGGGTGATCGATGTAAATGAGGCCGACCAGCTCTTGTTCCACTTTAAGCGGCACAGCCAGCACCGAGCGCACATTTTTGAATCTAACGGTGGCGATGCTGGTAACGCCCTCATAGCGTGGCTCACCCGGCAGATTCATAATAAGGCGCGGTTCACCTTTGTCGAGAACATCTTTAATGACCGTTGTGCTGACAAAATTAAGCGCTTCCTCAACGCGGTTATCGTCTAAATCGGGACCGCGTTTGACGGCAATCTGTTGAAGTCGACTATCATGATCATCATGAAGCAGCAGCAGGCCGCGCTGCCCTCTTGTTAAACTCAAAGCTCTATCGATGACAAATTCTAAAAGGTCTTGCAACTGGTAAACGGAATTCATCAGTCCGATAAGTTCATACAGACTTTTTAGCCGCTCGGTTGTTAAACTTTCTTTGGCGCGGCTCAGTACGTCTAAAGACACATTTACACCTCTACGGTTAGGCCGTCATAGGCAACCAAAACCTCGCACGCACTACGGCCATTGTGGCGGCGCATAAGATAGGCTTCAGCCTGCTCTTTGGCACCCCAAATTTTTTCATCAGGGCTGGTGGGGTCGTGGTGAAAGAGGGCGAGTCGTTTTACGTTGGCGCGGTGGGAAAATTCGGCCCCCACCATGGCCGTGCTGTGGCCCCAGTCAGGTTTGTCAAGCGATTCGCTGAGACTGTACTGGGCATCGAAAATAAGCAGATCGGCATCCTGAAAGAATTTAATGTACGCTTCGGTGCTTTTCGGATCAACCCGCTTGTACTCTGAATCGGTTGCCATAACCAGGCACGCATGGCCGTCTTCAATGCGGTAGCCATAGGTTAAACCAGGGTGCGATAGGCGCATCGGGTAGATGCGGAAGTTCCCGAGCTGACGCCAGGTGTTCGGTTCGATACGATTGAACTCCAACCGGGCGCTCATATAGGTAACCGGAACCGGGAAGTAGTAAGGATGCTGCTGCTGAGTCAAGCGGTCGGCCAGATCATCGAAAGGGCTGTAAAAGGTAAAGTGGTTGGTTGGTACAAAGGCCGGCCTAAAAAAGGGAAAGCCCTGGATGTGGTCCCAGTGCGTGTGCGTCATGAGAATATCGGCGCGGCCGTTTTCCTCGGAACCAAAGCCATTCTCCAGCATATCAAGACCCAACAGCCGAATACCGGAACCGGCATCGACAATCAAAAGCTGATCGCCTGATCGGATTTCAAGGCACGTGGTATTGCCGCCCACCGGCTGCTGCAAATGGAGCGGCAGTTGATCGAGATAGCGCTCTAGAACCGCCTCATTGTTTAAATCTAGTCCGGCCGCTCCGGTCAGCACCTGGTGATATTTTCTTTTTAATGCGCTCGCAGAAAGTGACGTGGGGATAGAACCTCGGGTTCCCCAGAATTTGATGACCATGCTTTACTCCAGTTAATCGTATCAGTCCGTCCAGCTTTATTACCATTATTATACTGTAAAAAGGTTGCAAAAAACTTGCAGAAGGTTAAAAAGCGTCTAGTAAATTTGTCTTATCGTAACACCTATAAAGCCATGGTCGTTTATAAAAATGGGAACGATAGTTTGATAGTAGGGTGGTTGGCTGGTTGGCTAACAACCAACCAACCAACTAACCATCCATCCCAATGACTAACCCCAAAACCACCAGTTAAGGAGCCTCTATGGCAAGTTCCTCCCGATAAAGATTAGCTTAGCTTACTTGTTCTACCGATAAACCTGTTGTTTTTTTATTTTAGGAGGGAAATAATAAATGTTAAAGAATGCGTTGGTTATTGTTTCAGTTTTTGGAATATTAGCGACATTGGCTGCCTGTGGTGGCCCGCCACCGACACCGGAGACCGTGGTTGAAACTGTAGTTGTCGTTGAGACCGTCGAGGTCGAAGTTGAAAAAGAGGTCGAAAAAGTCGTCACCCAAGAGGTCATTGTTGAAAAAGAGGTGACGGTGATTGTAGAGAAAGAGGTGACGGTCGTCCAAACGGTCGAGGTTGAGGTTGAGAAGGAAGTGCCGGTCGTCGAAACTGTAGAAGTTGAGGTTGAAAAAGTGGTTGAAGTGCAGGTTACGCCGACGGTGACGCCCGAACCGACTGCCGATCCGACTCATCCGCTGGTTCGAGATGTGCTGAACCAGGTTGCCTTTGTCCAACACACTTACAACACCGAACTCGAACGGGATGAGTTTGTGTGCGTCAGCGAGGGGTTAGGGTTGATCGGTGCGCAGGCGTCGCCTATTCCAGCCTCGGCGGATGGCCCCATCTATATTGGACCCAATGATGGGGACTTCTCGCTGTGGGGTGCTAACGGGCTGTTTGAGATTGATACCGACGGTACAACGACCTTTGTACCGCAGCAATCCGGCGGCCAATTTGTCGATCCGGACGGCACGATTTACGAAAGCTTTTCGCAGCAAGAGGCTTTAGCGTTTTTCACCACCGGGGATATGATTTGGACCGGTGAAATCGGTGCTCCCGGTCGCATCGCCGAATGTGATCCGTCATATATAGATGATGGTGAGGAAGAAGAGGAAGAGGAGTCGAATTAAGACATTTTCTTCAATAATCTCTACATTTAGACAGGAATAAGACCTACGTCATTTTGGTAACCTAACGCAAGTTGTCACCTTGTGCGAAAAAGACCTTTAGGGTTTCCGAAATGCGTTATCCCGACCAGAAGACGGATAT
>JAGRBZ010000448.1 GCA_020433805.1 Anaerolineae bacterium | reverse complement strand
CGTAGGGCTTCGGTGTCTTCGTCTTCCGAGTAGGGAATGTTGTACTTAGACAGCGAACTGATAACCCGGTCGCGGGGGAACATGCTGCTGCCTTCGACGACGGTGGCCGGGGCCAGGCCGTTGACGCGCACCAGCGGAGCCAGCTCGATAGCCAACTCACGGACGAGATGGTTGGCGGCGGCTTTACTGGCATCGTAGGCCAGCGATCCCTTTTTGGAGACGGCGGCGTTGACGCTGGTGGTCAGCACCAGGGAGCCTTTCAGCCCTTGCGCTTCCCAGATCTTCTTGGCTTCATCGGCCACCAGGTAGCTGCCGGTGACGTTGACGTTGAAGGTCATGGCCCACTTGTCATCGGGAATGTAGCCTTCGGTGTTGGGCGGGACAAAGATACCGGCGGTGATAATGACGTTGTCGATGCCGCCGTAAGCCAACACGACCTGCTTGAACATGGCTTCAACGCTGGCCCGGTTGGTAATATCTACGCCCAGACCAATGGCCGGGCCGCAGGCAGAGATGCCGGTGCCGGCCACGCCGATGCCCAGGCCGTAGATGTCGGTTAGCTCTTTGGCGGTAGCTTGGGCCGCTTCCTGGCTCAAGTCGGCGCAAACGATATGCGCCCCCTCTTTGGCCATGCGCAGAGCCGTGGCTTTACCAATACCGCTGCCCGCGCCAACAACGACAACCACGTTGCGGGCAAACTCCTGCTCCGGCGGCATGCGGCGCAGCTTGGCTTCTTCCAGCGCCCAATATTCAATATCGAATGCTTCCTGGCGGGGCAGGGCGATGTACTCGCTGATGGCTTCGGCCCCGCGCATGACTTCGACGGCGCAGTTGTAGAATTCGGCGGTGACGCGCGACTCGCTTTTGTTTTTGCCCCAGGCGACCATGCCCAGACCGGGGATGAGGATCACGGTCGGGTTGGGGTCGCGCATGGCCGGTGAGTCGGGCCGTTTGCAGGCTTCATAATAAGCGGCGTAATCTTCGCGGTAGGCTGCCAGACCGGCTTCCAGTTTGGCGATGAGCGCGGCGGTATCTTCCGTTTGCGGGTTCCAATCGACGTAGAGCGGTTTGATTTTGGTGCGCAGGAAATGGTCGGGGCAGGAGGTGCCGAGTTCGGCCAGGCGGGCGGCGTCGTTACTGTTGACAAAGCGCAAGATGGTGTCATCGGACTGAACGGTGCCGATGAAGCGGTTTTGCTTGGAGACCATGCCGCGCAGTTGGGGCAGGATTTCTATCAGCAGGGCTTCGCGTTCGGCTTGGGGCAGCGATTCGTACTTTTGTCCGCCGAAAGTGTCTTCGCCTTTGTCGTGGGCTTCGATATAGGCCGATGCTTTTTCGATGAGCGCCAGCGAGAGTTCGTAGCAGGCTTTGTCATCATCGGCCCAGTTGATAAGACCGTGCTGGCCCATAATCAGCCCTTGTAGCTCAGGGTTGCGCTCGCACTCGCCTTGCATGACCAGCCCTAAATCGAAGCCGGGGCGCTGCCATTTCACCCAGCCAACCTCATCGCCATAGATTTCTTGGGTCAGCTCTTTGGAGTTCTTGGCGGCGGCAATCGAGATGGCGGCGTTGGGGTGGGTGTGATCGACATGTTTGAACGGCACAAAGGCGTGCAGCGGCGTGTCGATAGAGCTGGCGCGGGGGTTGAGGTTGAAGGTGGTGTGGGGGTACATGGCGACCATCGCGTCTTCGATTTCGGTTTTGACGCCCTTTTCCTCGGCGCTGTCGTAGATGCTTTGCAGCCCGACGAGTTTGTTTTGGTACAGTGAGGCAAAGTTGGCCCGTTTGGATGTCCGTAAATCGCCGCCGGAGCCTTTGACCCACAGCACTTCAACCGGCTCGCCGGTCAGCGGATCGGTCATCGTCAGTTTGGCAGAGGTGTTTCCTCCGCCGGTGTTGGTGATGCGTTGATCGTCGCCCAAGATGTTCGAGCGATAGACCAAGCGTTCAACCGGATCGAGTTTGTCGGCAACGGCATCGTCCCAACTGTAGTTTACATACTTGAAGGCAGATGGTTTATCTGTCATCATTTTTCTCCTTACGCTAGTTATAAAGATTTTAACCATTGCTTAAAAGCAGTTTTTAGCAGATGGTGAATGGTTGATTTAGGAGGTTGAGACTAACAAAACATTTGATTGAGCTTGGTCATGTCATTTCGGAGCCGAAGGCGAAGAAATCCCTCAGACATTTCAATATATGAGTGTTCGCCGGGAAAAATGAGCGTTGTTGTTTCAAGTTTTCCCAACCGGACACCGTTTCAGGCGCATTGCCACAGGGATTTCTCCGCTGCGCTGCGAAATGACATGGGCAATTTTAAAAAGCTGGTTAAGCAGGTTTATCTTTCCTTAGCCTTAGCCTCTGCCTTAGCCTTTCTTCCCCCTAAACCGCCAATGAAAAAGCCACTTCCAAATCATGAATTTCAGCCTGGCCGATAGGCACCAGCGGGCCAATCGCCACGGTTTCGATGAGCGAGCGGGCGCTGAATTCGGCTACCTCCAGGCGGTCGAAGGCTTCGAGGACGGTACTGCCGGTGGTTAAGACGCAGTCGTTTTGAATGAGGGCGACCGGCTGCCGTTCGGACAGCATATCGGCGATGCATTTGGGATCTTGATACTGCGAGCCGTAGGGAATAACCGGAATATCGCGCAGTAAAATGTAGCTTTCGGGAATGGTTTTGGTGTCGAACTGGGCCGAGGTGATGGCGTAGGCGGTGGCATTCGGCGATTGAGCGGTCATAATGCAGTTGATGTGCGGATGTTGGCGGTAGATGGCTTCGTGCAGCCGCAGCGAGCGGCTGGGGATTTTACCCCCTTCGCGCTGGCCGTCGCGGATGAGCACGATGTCTTCCATATCCATATGCAGCCGGTCGTTGGCGGTCGGCGTAATCAGAAAGCTGTTGGCATCGAGTCGGGCCGAAACCACGCCCTCGGTGCTGATCATCAGGTAGCGGTCGCAGGCACGATGGACGATGTCGACGATTTGCTGGCGCAGTTCACGCTCGCGGCTGCTGGCGCGACCGGGAATAAAGCCCGGCGGCCTGTTGTGGCGTTCGTCAAAGGGAGCCAGTTGTGCTTCCGAGAGGGTAGTGACCTCGCCCAAGAGTTTGGCTTTGATCAGGGTGCGGGCGCAGAAATCCAGCGTTTCCAGCCGTTGAAAGGCCGTCATCAAATCGGGGCCGCCGGTGGCGATACCGTGATTTTCAAGCAGGACCACGTTGAAGCCCTCGCCAAAGGTAGCGGCGATGTTGGCCCCCAGTTGTTCGCTGCCGGGGAGCGCGTAGGGCGCATAACCAACCTGCCCACAGATGCGCTGCGCCTGGGGAATAATGTTGGTATCGGGAATTTGGCGGGCGATGCTAAACGAAACCAGCGCCGGCGGATGGGCATGGACAATGGCTTGCAGATCGGGCCGCTGTTCGTAAATGGCCCGGTGGAAGGGATACTCCGAGGAGGGTTTGTGCAGCCCTTCGATGGTGCCGTCGGCCCGCACACACACAATATCTTTGGGGGTCAGTTTACCTTTGTCAACGCCCGAAGGCGTTAGCCAGATGTCGCCGTTGTCATCCTTGATCGATAAGTTACCGCCCGACAACGTAGTCATACCGTTGTGGTAGATGCGGTTCATGATATTAACAAGTTGTTCGCGTGGATGTAAAAGATGAAATTTCATAACTGCTGTAACGCCCGTAGGCGTCCTCCAGATTTAGGTGTATCGTCAATGTTATGAAGTTAAGCCACGATACGTAGTGCGTAATCCGCGAAAATTTTTACCACAGAGTTCACAAAGGTGGCACAGAGTTCTCAGAGATTTACCTTTGTGTTCTTTGAGCCTTCTCCGTGCCCTTTGTGGTTAAATCTTTTGGTTGCGGCTTGCTGCGTTATGCATTACGCCCTAACTTCACGACATTGCGTGTATGGTATGGATTGTGATTTCAGATGAGCGACCTGTGCCGCGACAAATTTATCGCACGCCTTTTTTGAGAATGATGTTGCCGTACTTACGGGTTTCGCCGGTAATTAAAATGGCGAAAGCGGCTTCTGAGCGGTCGTAAAAAGCAAAGCGGTCGATAAACTGAATGGCGGGGGCATTGTCTACGTGCCGATCGATCGCGGCGCGATAGTCGGCCTCAACCGCCGGGTCCGGCTCGTCGATGGGCGCGCAGGCCATCATGACCAGGGGATCGTCTACGTACTCATCGACCGGGAACAGCGGCAGGATGGCATCGAGCATATCGGCCACCGTCAAGCCGTCGGCGCGAATGACGCGGGCATTTTTGCTGTGGGCCGGATAGTAGGCATCAACCAGGACAATTTCGTCGCCGTGGCCCATCTGGTATAGGGCAGCCAGCAGTTCCGGACTGAATAAGGGAGAAATTCCTTTTAACATTTTTGTTCCTCTGAAATAGGTTATGTAAGGCAAACTTTTGTAAATCAACAAATTAATCGGGTGCCTTCCGGAGTCACAAAGCTAGCTTTGTGATTCCCCAATTAATTTCTAAAACCACAAAAGTTTGCCCTACGGATGAACTCTCGAACTTTTTTATGATTGACGCCGGCGGGCGATGTCGGCGTAAACAGCGGCGATAACGATGGCCCCCGTAACCACAATTTGCCATTCTTGGGGTACCGACAAAATGCGCAGGCCGTTGGTGAGCGTACTAATAATGAAGGCACCAATGATAGTGCCTAAAATTGTCCCTTCGCCGCCGCTCAGTGACGTGCCGCCGATGACGACCGCCGCAATCGCATCAAGCTCGTAACCTGTTCCTAAAGCCGGTTGGGCCGAGTTGAGACGGGAGGCAATGAGCACACCGCCTAAGCCGGCGAACATACCGGCCAAGGTGTAAACAGCCGTCTTCCAAAATTTAACATTGACGCCCGATAGCCGCGTGGCTTCCTCATTGCTGCCGATGGCGAAGGTGTATCGGCCTAAAATTGTTTTTGTGAGAATGAGGTGGGCTACGATAGCTGCACCGGCCAGGATGAGGACGGCGTTGGGAATATCAAAGCCGGGAATGATAGCGCCGAGGATCGAGCCACCGGCAATCTGGGCAAAGGCCGGCGTTTCGGTAAAGTAAATCGGCTTCAGATCGGAGATAATCAAGGCTAACCCTTTCGCAACGTAGAGCATACCCAGCGTGGCGACAAAGGGGGGTATCCTCAACCTTGAGATGATCGAGCCGTTAATAAACCCGGCCAAGGCACCGGCTCCAAGCCCGCCAATCACACCCAGGGGAATGGGCAGACCCATATAGGTAATGAACACACCGGTCATGACCGCAGAAAAGGTCATAACTGTACCAACCGACAGGTCGATGCCGGCCGTGATGATGACGAACGTTGCACCGAGAGCCAACACACCGTTAACGGCGGTGGCCAGCAAAATGCCGACGATGTTGCTAAAGCGCAAAAAGTTTTCGGAGGCGAGCGAAAAAACGATGAACATAATAATGAGGCCCGCAAACGCAAGAATCTTTTGCGCCGCATCGCCTTTTAGCCAGCCCATTCGGCCAACAGTGGGTGGGTTGAGCGTTTTTGTATTTGCCATTTTAGATTTCTCCGTTTGTGACAAGCTGTTCGTTTTGAGAGGGTACTGCTTGATCTTCACGTTGTGTTGCGAATTTCATGATTTTTTCCTGGGTTGCTTCGGCAATGGGTAACTCTCCCGTAATCCGTCCTTCGCACATAACCACAACCCGGTGGCTCATGCGTAATATCTCCGGCAGTTCGGAAGAGATCATAATAATGGATTTGCCTTGATGCGTAAGTTCGTTCAGCAGCTTATAGATTTCGCTTTTGGCACCGACATCAATACCACGGGTCGGTTCATCAAAAATTAAGATGTCGGTGTCGGCGGTGAGCCATTTGCCAATAACAACTTTTTGCTGATTTCCCCCCGATAGGTTTTTGACTTTTTGTTGGATGCTCGGTGTTTTGATGCTAAGGCTCTCTTTATAGTGTAGGGCCGTTTTTTTTGTGGCTTTGGTATCTATCCAACCCAGGGCGCGAAAGAATTTGCTAAACGATGCCAAAACAATATTGGTTTCAACATCACTATTGACGGCCAGCCCAAATCGCTTGCGGTCTTCTGAAAGATAACCGATGCCGTTGGCGACAGCATCTTTGGGGCTATTGATACGCACCGGGTTGCCATTAATGTAAATCTCTCCGGAGTCAATAGAGTCGGCTCCAAATATGACCCGGGCAACTTCGGTTCGTCCGGCACCCATCAGTCCGGCAAAACCCAATATTTCGCCTTTTTTGAGGCTGAAATTAATATCCTTTAAGCTTGACCCACGGTTGAGATTTTTAACTTCAAGAACCGTCTCGCTGCTTTGTTTTTCGGGGAGTTCGGGCGCGGCTTCATAAATTGTGCGGCCCACCATCAAACTGATAATATGGTCGATGGCAGCTTCTTTCGTATTTAAGGTGTCAACATAGCAGCCGTCGCGCATAACCGTTATTCGGTCAGAAATTTGTTTTAACTCTTCCAACCGATGCGAAATATAGACGATACCAACCCCGTGGTCCCGTAATTCTCGGACGAATTTGAAAAGCTCTTCAATCTCTGCCTCGGTTAGGGCGGCGGTGGGTTCATCCATAATGAGAACATTGGCGTTAAACGAGAGCGATTTGGCAATTTCGACCATCTGCTGTTGAGCAACCGATAAGTTGCCCA
>JAGRBZ010000447.1 GCA_020433805.1 Anaerolineae bacterium | reverse complement strand
ATCAAGGTGTAAAACGGTTGAACTCCGGTTGAAGGCTTAGTGGGAGACTGAACCAATCTGAACTGCGTAACTTCTAAGAACAACCAAGTTACATCGTTATCGGAGATTTTCTAGCCAGTTGTCCATACAGATTGGCGCTGACCAGATAAGACCAGAAGACGGTGAAGAAAACGCCGATAAAACACAAGATAATACCAAACCCGGCGATAACCGAAGCGACCCAACTGAGCAACACGACGATGATATAATCACCAATATTGTTTCTGATGAAACTAAATATTTCGCCAAATTGGAAAGCCGATGCCACCGTATCAAATTGGGCGTACCGAATAAGCGCGGCAGGGATAAACAAACCACAGATAAGGCCCACTATAATTTGTAAACAATTTAAGCAAGCCGCTACAATGAAAAGTATATCGGCTACATCGGAGTCCATTTGAGGCGCTACGCCCTGAACAATACCGCCACCACAAGCCAATATGATGGCTGGAATGCTGTAAACAAGCCCTATAACAAAGACAAAAAGACCTGTTTTGAACAAACCACCCCAATCTGTCCATTCCGGTAATGGTCGTGGCTGGCCGTCGCGTACATTTCGTAAAGTTTCGATCATATAGCCATTTAAAACCATTATCAAAGCGATACCGATGATAACAGGAGTCAAAATTAGTCCCACGAATGCGATGGCACCCCCGATTGCTAATTTTTTAATCCAATCCTCATCATCAAACATATAAGTAAATGCGGATCCAATATCCATATAAAACTACCCTCCTTTGAATGCATTTGAATTGTGGAGCACTGATGTGTGTAAGCTTTCCTTTGCCAACAAACAACATTGTCTATCATTGAAAAATATTGAATTTAATTGTGAGAAAATTTTGGGTAATATGTGTCGTGAGGTATGATTTGTAATGTGCTATTCCTCTCGCGAAATAAGATTTGTGGCATAATGGTCGGCAAACTCGACCAATTATACCAAACCTCTACCTTTTGGAACAAATGATATAACCATAATGAAACTGGCTACTACTCTTGTGTAGCCATTTTTTTACCGCGTTACTTACGTAAAGGTATATATAAGTAAGTAGAATATGTCAAATAGGAGCAAAAATTGAACACCTTAACCACTACCCCACCGGCCAAAGCCGACATTGTAAGACTAATTGAATCTAATCCGAAGCTGCAACCAAGTACCAAGAAACAATACACCAAAGCTATAACCGCTTATCTCGATTCCGGCAATCGGCTAACTGATGCCGACGCGCTGGCAACCTACGCGCAAGGGTTGAGCAAGTCAAGCCGTGCTTTCCTTAAAGCTGCTATACGTTTGTGGGGTGATAAAGTTGCACTCAAGGCAAAGGTGGGGCCATTGGTGACAGTCTAAGCGCCGTGGGTATTTTTCACGTCGTGAATAGTGCCGGGGCCGCTATCGGCAAAGATAATCTAGCCCCTCACGACTTGCGGAGGACTTACGCCCAATTAGGGTATGAAGCTGGCGTATCCATTACGCAGATTAGCAAGTTGCTGGGGCACGCTTCCGTTAGCACTACGCAGCGGTACTTAAATCTTGAATTGGACTTAGAGGTAACGGTCAGCGATTTTGTGTCTGTAGGTTGAGGCTTAATTATTTAATGGGGCCAAAATCTTTGCGGTCAATGCCTAATTGTTTGAGGATACTTCTTACTGTACCGGGACGTAAATCCTTGCCGCTCCAATCAGGAATAGGAGCAATTTGGTTAGTAGCCGGATTGTACCAGAGCTGATGACTTCCCTTACCTTGCCTATCTTCAACGCAGCCCAACTTTTTCAAGCGTTTGGCAAGCTCTCGATACGTCATACCGTTACAAGAGCTTCAACCACTTGGGGCGGCTGTTGATTTTGTAGGGCCGGGGGGATTTCTAGCCCGTACTTTTTCCAGCCAACCATTAACACTTCAAGAGCTTCTTGTACATTGCGGTTGATTTCTTCCGGCGTGCTGCCTTCGGTCACAAGGCCGGGAACATCGGGACTGGTAACAGTATAAACCCGCTCCGGGCCGGGGTTGAGTTCAAGATTTAATCTGATTTTGTAGAGTGTCATTAGTTGCCTTGCCTTAGAAGATAAAGTACAAGCCGCCCGAAGCGGCCTCGCGCCCTACCCCCGAAGGGATAGGGGGATATGTAGGTATCATAATATCAAGATTGTGAGTTGTCAATAATTTTTTGGTAGTGAATAAAACTTGATTGGTGAGACGAAAAAGATAAGGTAGACGATCAGAGAAAAGATAGGAGGAAGACGATGATCGTTCTCACCAAAACATATCGCTGTCCTAACTGCAATAACTCTATTATTCGCTACAATCTTTCTGTTTCCACCAGTCATTAATGCTTCACTACCAATTATTTTTGAGAAGATCGAACGGGTGTGCTATACTACATGATAAAATTTTGTATTCGTACTTCTTAATTGAACGTCTAATTAAACTTCTATGGTAGCAGGGTAGCCAGATTGTAAATTGATTTTGATCGTTTTTATCGATTTTGCAACTGTGTTGCCCTTTTGTTTTGTAAGATTATTACGAACAACGATAGAAAAAGGTGCACTCTTTTTGTAAGTTTATTACACAGAAATTAACAAGGGAATGTGAGATGCTTGTTGAGATAAACATCGTAGATTTTGCGATTATTGAAAAGTTAAATCTTAAGTTCTCTGAAGGATTTAATGTTCTAACCGGGGAAACCGGAGCCGGGAAATCGATTATTATAGATGCCGTGACGATGCTGCTGGGTGGGCGAGCCGACTCGGCCTTTATTCGAGCCGGCAGCGACCGGGCCAGAATTGAAAGTATATTTCGTCTTTCCCCGGCTTTGCGAGCTATTATCGACCCCATTTTAGATGAAGAAGGTTTAGAGGGGGATAACCCCGACGTTTTGGTTTTAGGCCGGGAACTGCGTAACACCGGTCGCAGCTTTTGTCGGGTTAACGGCAGCACCGTTAATTTAAGCATTTTAGAGAAAATTGCTGCCTATCTGGTTGATATTCATGGTCAAAACGAACACCTTAGTCTCATGCAAGTGCGCCAGCATTTGACCTTTCTTGATCGCTATGCCGGTTTAGGCAATCAGCGTCAAAAATTAGCCGCCGAGGTGCGCCATTTGCGCCAGGTTCGCCAAGAACTGGCCGATTTACAGCGCGATGAGCAGTTTCTAGCACGCCGTATCGACCAGCTTACTTTTCAAGTCGAAGAAATTGAGATGGCTGACCTCAAGCCCGGTGAAGAAACCGAACTCAATTCCGAACGCAATCGTTTGGCCAATGCCGAACAGCTTAGCCAACTCAGCTCCGAAGCCTACACGCTCTTGATTGAAGCCAGTAGTGATGAACAGCTTTCGATTATCGATCTATTAGGGCAGCTCACCCGCGTTATGAATAATTTGGCTAAGCTGGATGAAGATTGGGCTGAAAAACGGGAGATGGTCGATAACTTAACCTACCAGGTTGAAGATGTGGCCTCATTTGTGCGTGACTATAATGAAAATATCGACTTTAATCCTCTGCGCCTGCGTGAAATCGAAGAGCGATTGAGCCTCATCTTTTCATTAAAACGCAAATACGGTGCGACCGTAGAAGATATCCTTGAGTTTGGTCGCAAAGCGCAAACCGAACTGGATAATATCAGCCACAGCGAAGAACGTATCGAGCAGTTGCGGGACGATGAAGAGGCTCTGCGGCAGAAGATTGGTAAAATGGCCGTGGTGCTTTCGGAGGCACGCCGGAAAGCCGGAGAAACATTAAGCGCGGGTGTAGAAACCGAGTTGGATGATCTGAGCATGGAGCAAGCCAAATTTGGCGTTGACATCCGCTGGAATGAAGTGTCTGATGGTGTGTATATCGAAAAGAGTCCGGGCGAAGTAATCACGGTTGCCTGCGATGACACCGGCATCGATCGAGTCGAATTTATGATATCGCCCAACCCTGGCGAACCGCTTAAACCGCTGGCCAAAGTGGCCTCTGGCGGTGAAACCAGCCGTATCATGTTAGCCCTCAAAAATGTCTTGGCCGTTGCCGATGACACACCTACCCTTATTTTCGATGAGATCGATCAGGGTATCGGCGGGCGCGTGGGCGGCGTGGTCGGTGAAAAGCTGTGGCGATTGTCTAACGTTGGCCATCATCAGGTTCTGTGCGTTACTCACCTCCCGCAAATTGCCGGTTATGCTGAAATGCACTACCACGTTTCGAAGCAGATTATCGGTGGACGAACTAAAACCGCTGTGCAAGGCTTAAGCGGTGAGGAACAAATCAATGAAATGGCCCAGATGTTAGGTGTTTTAAGCGACAGCACCCGCCAAAGCGCCCGTGAAATTGTACAGGAAGCGGCGGCGGTTAAATCGGCCAACCCCAAACTGGAAAAATTGACAATTTAGGCTTCGTGATTACTAATTACCATTCACGATTATTTTTAAACACATTTTGATCGGTAAATTGGTAATGGTTATATGTATTATCGTCCTCAAGAAAAGCGGCGCTCAACCTTTCTAACAATCGTGCTGTATACCGTGCTGCTGATAATGATAGGCACCCTGGCTTTTTTGCTCGGCATTTATACCGGCTACTTCAATGTCGAAGTGCCCACATTGGCCGAACGCTATGCGCCTACGCCAACCCCCACCCGTTCAGCTTTGCTCTACATTTCTAACGGTGATCTTGATTTTGCCGAAGGTAGGCTCGATGCGGCTATCGAGTCGTATGATAAAGCCATCGCCATCGATCCAACCATCGATATACCTTATATTCGCCAATCGCGTATATTGGTGTACACACGCGACACAGGTTCTGCCTTGGCTCAGGCCGAAAAAGCTGTGCTGCTCAACCCTACCAGCCCTGAAAATTTGGCCTATTATTGCCGGGCGCTTGATTGGGAAGCACAATACAGCGCGGCTTACGATGCCTGTACCTGCGCTAGTGAGATCGATCCGACGTACGCCGAAGCCTACGCCTTCTTGTCAGAAGTGTTTGCCGATCAAGGCGATTGGTTTTCCGCACGTGAGACAGCGCAACAGGCCATTGATGCCAACTTCCAGAGTATGGACGCCCATCATAATATGGGCTATGCCTGGGAAGTTCAGGGTCGCTACGCCGACGCAATCAAATTTTACGAAAACGCCATTACCTTAGCCCCCAAATTAGGCCCCAACTACATCTCTGCCGGACGAGCCTACTACTGGCAGGGCGAATATGAACTGGCTGAAGAACGCTTCAAAAGGGCCATCAAACTGATGCCTTTCGATCCGACAGGCTATTATCATTTGGGCCGAACATACTACACAGAGGGCGATTTTATCAGCGCTATCGATGCGTTTGAACAGAGCGTGGGTGTCGATCCCTCTTTTGTCAGCATTAATCCGGCCGGAACCAGCGCCTGGGGATATTTGGGGATGACCTACTATCGTCGCCAAAATTACGAAAATGCCATCGAGTTTTTACCCAAAGCCATAGACCTGGTTGAAAACAAATTTCTTGATCGGGTGCGCGAGGTCCAAATTCTCACCGAAATTCAAACCCTAACCGGCCCTCAGTACGTGCCGGTCTTGCGCGGGCGTTTTGCGAGAAACAGCCAGTCTGATGGGACGATTATTTCTACGCAATTGCAGCCCGTCTCTTATCAATCGAACCTTGAAGAAAGCGCTCTTGCTTTAGATGAGGATGGCGTATCCGATGAGGATGAAGCCATTCCGGCTGAAGACCTCGAGCCGGAGGAAGATCAACTTGCTTGTGTGGCTGCCATCGTACGTTCAATTCAAAACCAGGTCATTATCCCCGGCCTGCAAAGCACCGAGCTTTTGACGTTGACCAACAGTTTCAGTGGTACAACCGGAACGGCATCCCTAGATTTTTCAAACAACAGCATGACGTTGGTACTCAACGATGTTCCGCAGCCGAAGACTGCCCCTTATGAAGTAAGCGTGGGCCTATGGCCGGACCGCACCGAGAGTATGGGCTTTGTTCAGCCTGACGGGAGCCAGAAAATCTCAACCCAGATTCAATTCGATGAAAAACTTGTCGCACCGATTGATTATTACTATACGTTAGGTTTGTCGTACGCCAACATGAATATGTGCAACGAAGCCCGTCCTTGGCTTCTGGCAGCCCTTGATCGCGACAGTAGTGCTTACAACCCCGCCTGGTACGGCACGCGTCTTTGCTCTATTGCCGACACTCCCCCTACCCCTTTGCCTACCTTTACGCCGGAACCGGAGTAAAAGAAAAACCTGTTTGCCTTAAAAGGTAAACAGGTTTTGAAAAGCAATGTTCTGTTTTGAAAAATTCATTCGGGGAGTCGGTCACAAAGCTAGCCTTGTGACTCCCGCTCGTACCCGATTAAATTGTTCTACTTTCGAACCGTCTAAATTACTTATCATCCAGCGCATCTACACCGGGTAAAACTTTTCCTTCTAAGAATTCCAGACTGGCCCCACCACCGGTTGATATATGGCTCATTTTTTCAGCCAATCCTGATTGCTCGACGGCGGCGGCGCTGTCACCCCCGCCGATGATAGTGGTTGCGCCATCCAACTCAGCCAGTACTTTGGCGATAGCAAACGTTCCCTCAGCAAAGCGCGGGAATTCGAAAACGCCCATGGGGCCGTTCCAGACCACAGTTTTGGCTCCGTTAAGCCGGTTCGCAAAGTGAGCAATCGTGGCC
>JAGRBZ010000446.1 GCA_020433805.1 Anaerolineae bacterium | reverse complement strand
GAGGCGATGATCGCCATTCGCGAAGAAATCCACGCCGTCGACATCGGCCAGCTTGACCCAACCGACAACCCGCTTAAAAACGCGCCCCACTCCGCCGCCGTCATCACCGCCACGGAGTGGCCGCACCCCTACCCCCGCGAGCAGGCTGCCTACCCGGCCCCCTGGCTCAAGGAGTCGAAGTTCTGGCCCTACGTCGCCCGCATCGACAACGTCTACGGCGACCGCAATCTCTTCTGCGTCTGCGTGCCGCTCGATACGTACGAGCCGGTGGAGGGCTAACACAGAGGCCATGCCGTAGCATTCCCACGCGGAGCGCGGGAACGAAGCAACAAACGAAGCAACAAAGAACGATAGAACGTAGAACGTAGAACGTGGGACGTGGGACGTGGGACGTAAAACCTACATGTCCCACGTTCCACATCCCACGCTGTTACCCTCTTCTCCTTTGTGCTTGGCAATAACGTATGCCCCCAGCATTGTCCTAATTCCATGACAAAACTGCCCCAATTATAGGACAGACAAGCGCCCTTGAATTTGTTACACTAGGGTTATCTCTTATCAGTAACAAATTCAATTAAACAAATGGAGCGAAGAAATGAAGAAACTCATAGTAATCCTGTCTGTCTCGTTGTTGGTATTGGTTACGACTGCCGCCGTTTATGCGAAAGGGGTCAAGCCTGTGGCGGTAGCTACAGCTAACGATGGAGGGGGCCTATGTGCTGTAGGCGTAGCACTAGAAGATGGAAGTGCTTATAAGTTTGTAGGCACCTACAAGATAACTGAAGCCAAGAATGGCGCACAAAACACGATGATCCAGTGCCAAGGAACGTTGGGGGGATCAACGGAGCCACCCCAGTCGGCTATTCGTGCCGATGGCGATTTGTATGACGGTGATTTTAGCTGCTTTGGCGGCGGAGACAACGACCAAGCCGAACGGTGGTGGGTTAACATTAGCCCCTCCGGCCAGGCTACCTACAAATGCCAGATAAACCCCGGTCACTAAGGGGTTGCCGCTAGCACAAAGCCGGGTCTCGTGATATAGGCAGACCCGGCTTTAGCGATGAAGGCGGATATATATCCGTCACGTTTCACCCCAACCGGCGCGAGCGACGCACAGCCCCCACAGTGTTCACCATAAACAGCAGAATAGCCGCTGCATTGAGCGGGCCGTGACTTTTGTCACGGCAGCGGGTTTGACAGCAGAGTTGGCTCGTAACATAATACCCTCACCGTTTTAAGGAGGTCTCGTGAGTCAATCAACCCTACTCAATTACGCCCTCTCAAAACCCCTTATTCAAACCGTGCCTTACTTCCATGCCCTGGATGACGACGCGCTGCGTGATGTAGCCCAGGAAATGCTCGAAAGGCACTACCACAGCGGGGAACTGATTTTTCTGGAAGGCGAACCGGACGCCGGGCTGCATTTGGTCGCGACCGGCCATTGCAAGGTCTACCGCATGTCCGAAGGGGGACGCGAGCATGTGCTGGCTACCCTTGGCCCCGGCGACTCCTGCAACGAAGTCCCGGTGGTTGACGGCGGCCCCAACCCGGCCAACTTCGCCGCCTTGGAGGACTCGACAGTCTGGATCATCTCCGCCGAAGCGCTGCGACGGCTGCGCCGTAAGCACCCGGCCCTCAACGATATGATCATCACAAACTTGGCGATGCGCTGCCGCCAGTTGGTTAAGCGTGTCTACAACCTCTCTTTCCTGTCGGTCACCGGCCGGCTGGCCGCCTTCCTGCTGGAACAAAGCGATGAACACAGCGCCTTGAGCCGCCGCACCTGGACCCAGGACGAGATTGCCGCGCACCTGGGCACCGTGCGCGAGATGGTGGCTCGGGCCTTTAAAGAATTGAACGAAGCCGAGTTAATTGTCGTTGAGCGCCACCGCATCGAAATCATCGACCGCGAAGGCTTGGCCAAACTGGTCTAATCCCCCTGCCCCACAGCTTTATCGCCGCCATAACCCGCCCCTCCCCAGGGCCGGGTTTTTTGTTGCCCTCATGAGACAAAAGTCACATACACTTGTGAAAACTTTTGCTATCATTGAGCTACAACCGATAACGGAGGCCGGACGCACCCCTCCTCATCAGATGCCCGGCCTTATCAACAAAGGACTAACCGATGAAAAACTCTGAGTTTCTACCCGTCATCGATGCCAACAAATGCGTTGGCTGTGGCCTATGTGTCAAACTGTGCCCCACGCACGCTCTGGCCCTGGTCGACAACGTGCCGTGTATAGCAAACCCGACGGCGTGCGACTACCACGGCCTCTGCCAGGACGCCTGCCCGACCGGAGCCGTCAGCTTGACCTTTGAGCTGGTGTGGTGAGTGGGGTAACTCAGGTGTAGGAATGTGTACTTTCAGTTTATAGGGCAGTATTAATAGGCTAAGCAAAATACCCATCTCCAATCTCCAGTTACCAATTACCCGTACTATTCACCCTCATGTAGCGGTAATAAAATTCTTTTCCTTAGCCTTCGCCTTAGCCTCAGCCTTATTGTCTGACTTCTAAATAAATACACAATTACAAAGGAGTAATAGCCATGAAACGTACCATCCTCGCTCTAATTATCCTCACCGTGCTCATTGCCGCCGGCTGTTCGCTAGCCGACCGGCCCACAACCGCCCCGGCCGCCCCTGGCGAAGCCGGCAGCGAAGCCGCCCCCGTCGAGTCGGCCGGCCTCAGCGCCGACGCAGCCGCCATCGCCCAGGAGCGCGGCCTTAGCCCCGATGACATCACCGCTGCGCTTAAAGTGTACCAACCGACCGGTGTCCACGATGAATATATGATCTTCGCCTCCGGCGGCCACTCCGGCCAGGTATTGGTTATCGGTGTGCCCAGTATGCGGCTACTGAAAGTCATCGGCGTCTTTACGCCCGAACCGTGGCAGGGTTGGGGCTACGGCGTCGGCAACCGCGTCTTAGATGAAGGCGCTATCAACGGTCGCACCATTCGCTGGGCCGACACCCACCACCCCGCCCTGAGCGAAACCGAGGGCGACTACGACGGCGAATGGCTGTTCATCAACGATAAAGCCAATGCCCGTGTCGCCGTCATCGACCTGCGCGACTTTGAAACCAAGCAGCTACTCAAAAATCCGGTGGTCATCAACGACCACGGTGGTACGTTTGTCACGCCCAACACCGAGTACGTCATCGAAGGCGGGCAGTACGCCGCGCCGTTGGGCTGGGAGTACGATACACTGGACAACTACAACGACACCTATCGCGGCGCGGTCACCTTCTGGAAGTTTGACCGCGAGGCCGGCCGCATCGACCCCGAACAATCCTTCCTGATCGAACTACCGCCCTACTGGCAAGACCTGTGCGACTCCGGCAAGCAGGTTAGCGAAGGCTGGATCTTCTGCAACTCGCTCAACGCCGAACGGGCCACCGGCGGCGTCGAAAAAGGCAACCCGCCCTTTGAGGCCGGCGCGTCCCAAGGCGAAACCGACTACATGCACCTCATCAACCTCAACAAAGCCGAAGCGGTATTCCAGAACGGCGGCACCACCGACGTCAACGGCTTCGCCGTTATCAGCCTGCAAACCGCCATCGATGAAGGCATTCTCTATATGACCCCCGAACCCAAAAGCCCCCACGGCGTGGACATCACCCCCAACGGCCAATACATGGTCGTGGCCGGCAAGCTCGACCCGCACGTGACCATCTACAGCTTCGAGAAGATGCTGGAAACTATCGAGGCCGAAAAGTGGACCACCGACGACTACGGCGTGCCGGTACTGGCTCTGGAAGATCTAAGGGAAGCCCAGGTGGAGTTGGGCCTGGGGCCGCTGCACACCCAATTTGATGACCAGGGCTACGCCTACACCAGTCTCTTCCTCGACAGCGCCGTGGCCCGCTGGTCGCTGGGCGGCGAGTATGCCGACCTGCATCCGGAAGAGCCGTGGCAGTTGGTTGGTAAAACGTCGGTGCATTACAACATCGGCCACTTACTGGCGGCTGAGGGCGATACTGTCAGCCCCGACGGCAAATACCTGGTGGCGATGAACAAGTGGGCCATCGACCGCTTTGCGCCGGTTGGGCCGCTGCTGCCGCAAAACTTCCAACTGCTGGACATCGACAACACCGGCGAGAATATGCAACTGCTGTACGATATGCCCATCGGCATTGGCGAGCCGCACTACGCCCAGATGATCAAAGCCGACAAGCTGGAACCGTGGGAAGTGTATCCCGAAGTCGGCTGGGACCCGCACGAGCAAGCGCTCTCGCCCAACGCCGTTCAACTGGGCGAGGAGAAGGTCGAGCGCAACGGCAGCGAGGTGGAAGTCTTTATGACCGCCGTCCGCTCGCACTTCACGCCCGAACACGTGGAAATCGAGCAGGGCGACCACGTTGTCTGGCACATTACCAACGTTGAGCAGGCGCTGGACGCCACCCACGGCTTCTCCATTCCCGGCTATGACATCAACCTCAGCCTCGAACCGGGCGAAGCCGCCACCTTCGAGTTCGATGCCGAAGCGCCGGGTGTCTTCAGCTACTACTGTACCGAATTCTGCTCCGCGCTCCACCTGGAGATGACGGGCTACCTGCTGGTCAAACCATCCGGGCCAACCGCGATGACGACCGAGTAAAGCAAACAAACAAAGCGACGTAGTGCGTAGAAAGGGGATGCCCCCTACGTTCTACGCACTATGTCCCTATCTAACCAACAAACTAACTAACCATCCAACCATTAACCAAGACCTAAGGCAAACCATGATGGCAACGGACAAATTTCAAAAAATAATCGGGCCTCGCCCGCCGCACGACGAGCTGGCGGCCCGCCGGCTGCGCTTCCTGTGGCCGACCCTCTTCTTCGCCGCCGCCGCTATCCTGTTGATTATCTCGATCTTCCTGCCCTACTGGAGCCTGGTGCTGCATGCGCCGCAATATCCCAATGGCCTGATGGTCAACGCTTACGTGAACCACCTGGAAGGCGACGTTCGCGAAATCGACGGCTTGAACCATTACATCGGCATGCGCCCCCTGGGCGAAGCCGCTCAGTTAGAAAGAACGGTCTCTATCTTTGCCATCGGCTCGCTGGCGCTGCTGGTGGGTGCCGCCATCTTTGTGCATTCGCCCTGGGCAGCGCTGCTGGCCATGCCGGCGGTACTGCTGCCGGTCGTCTTTCTGGCCGACCTCTACTTTTGGCTCAACAACTTCGGCCAAAACCTCGACCCGACGGCGGCGCTGTCGAACTCGGTCGAGCCGTTCACGCCGACTATTCTCGGCGAGGGGCTGATTGGTCAGTTTAGGACCGTGGCCTATGCCGATTTCGGCCTTATCCTGGCAACCATCGCCTCCATCCTAATTTTGGTGGGCCTGTATATGCAGCGCCGCGCTTACAAACCCCTGGTCGAGGCCGAAGAGCGCGAGGGAGAGGCGTAGCGTTACCCACAGGGGATCATTCTCGTTACGAAACTGAGTTTCGTAATGCAATTGGGTGTCCAAACTGAGTTTGGACACCAGCCCCCAACCGGGACCGCAGACAGGTATTCACCTGCCACCATTACGAAGTAAACGACAAGTAATTGCGATGAAACACACAAGACTGATTATTTTGCTCAACCTCATACTGCTCGCTCTCCTGACCGGCAGTTCGATGTCGGCCCCGGAAAGCACGTTCGACCTGCAAGCCGCCATTGATGCGGCCAACCCCGGCGCGGTCATCAACGTACCGCCCGGCCTCTACCGGCAAAACCTGGTCATTGCCAAACCCCTCACCCTGGCTGGCAGCGACTGGCCGGTTATCGACGGCGGCAACCAGGGCAACGTTATCGAAATCAACCAGGCCCCGGACGTGACCATTCGCGGGCTGGTTATTCGCAACAGCGGCAGCCGGCTGGACCAGGAAAATGCCGGCATCGCCGTCGATAAGTCGCCCCGGCTGATTGCCGAGAACAACCGCTTGGAGAATACGCTGTTCGGCATCTACATTAAAGACTCCGAAGGCAGCCGGATTAGCGGCAACACCATCGGGGCCAAAGATCTGGATGTACCGGCCCGGGGCGACGGCATTCGGGTCTGGTACAGCTACAACACCGAAGTCAGCGGCAACCGGGTCGACCGTGGCCGCGATGTGGTGCTGTGGTACAACAACGGCGCGATCATTCGCGACAACGTCATCACCAACGGCCGCTACGGCCTGCACTTTATGTACTGCGACGACAACCTGGTCGAGAATAATTACATCGAAGGCAACTCGGTGGGCGCGTTTCTGATGTACAGTCGCCGTCTGGTCCTGCGCCACAATATCTTTGCCAACAACCGCGGCCCCAGCGGCTACGGCATCGGCCTGAAAGATATGGACGGCGTGGAGGCTGTCGACAACCTGTTCAGCGGCAACCGGGTCGGCATGTATTTCGACAACTCGCCCTGGTCGGTCGATGTCTCGCAGCACTTTACCCGCAACGCCTTTGTCCACAACGACATCGGCCTGCTCTTTACGCCGGCGGTCAAGCGCAACCAATTCAGCCACAACAGCTTTATCGACAACCTGGAGCAGGTGGGCCTGACCGGCAGCGGCACCTTTGAAAAGAACGATTTTACGGTAGACGGCACCGGCAACTTCTGGAGCGACTACACCGGCTACGATACCAACGGCAATGGTCGGGGCGACCTGCCCTATGTCTCAAAGAGCCTGTTTGAGAATATGATGGACAGCCATCCCCACCTGCGCCTGTTTCAACTCAGTCCGGCCCAGCAGGCGGTCGATTTGGCCGCCCG
>JAGRBZ010000445.1 GCA_020433805.1 Anaerolineae bacterium | reverse complement strand
AGGTTTTGCAGACCTCTGCCTTACCACTTGGCTACGTCGCCAAAACACAAAGTACACTTCACAGCAGCAGGTATTTTACCATATCTTCGACAGAGGTCAAGTCCTTCAAAAAAAGCATGAGGCTTCAGGTATAAGTTCGCTCAATAACAAGAAGTCCAAAATCTATCGAAAAAATGACTCAATACAATCAGCCGACTAGATCCCCTAAGGTTACAATTCCCACTCTTGGTTATAATTCTGAAGCTCTTCTTCCGGAGGTTCGGATTGATAGAGAAACTCCGCGTGCTCCCAAATATCGCCTAACTTTTCTTTTATGCAGCGAGCAAGAAATCCTTGGTAAAACCCTTCTAGCCAACTCGCAGATTTGGCCAGAAGTTCGTACTCAGTTAAATAGTGCAGAAGTATTTTTCTAGCCGGAACTGCAAAGTCAATCTCGTTTGGCAAAATCGTATGATAATATTTTTTGGCTAGCTTCTTTCCTAAGTGTTGACCATTATCATAATCTTCAATATTTGCGTTAATTTCTGCAATAAAATCATCCATTATCATATAATGTATGTCCTTGCTGGGCTAGGTTTATTAGATTATAGGAAGAATGAGGGTTCGGCGGATGTTATCTCAGTTAAAGTATCGGCAATATGTAAAAATTCTTTAGTGTTTACGCTAATCGCGCTGGTGCGAGCCGTTAGTGACGAAAGGTCGAGCGTGCTTATCGCGAATTTTTAGGGAAGCATCACAGGCTTATTATGAGGTACGACAGTTAGTATCAACAGAACTAAAGGCGAAGGGCTATGGGCGCTTTGCGAAAAAACAAGAACCGTTGCAAACTGGGCACGGGCAGGTGAACGGATTTAGACAGTTCATCAGCCCTTCATGCATATCCAGATCCTTTATCAGAACAGCATAGGCCAATCAGAATCATACCGAGAGAGGAACCCCTTGAAACTTAAACAGGTAAGCAACCACTGTTACGCCGTTATTAATGAAAAGAACCGGCTGGGTGACGCTAATTCTGGGCTGATCAACTTAGGCGGAGGCGTAGTCATCGACACGCAGTTTGACCTACCTCACGCCCGGCAGATGATTGAAAAGTTCAGCACTGTCTGGATGGGAATGCCGAAGCAAGTAGTTAACACCCACGAGGACGCCGACCACGTGTTAGGTAACCAGCTTTTTGCCGGTGCGGAGATCATCGCCCACAGATCTGTTCCGGGCCGGATGAAGGAGGTTGCCGACCCGGCCGAGATCAAGCTGCTGCTGTGGGCCATCCGCTTTGCGCTGGTGCGTGGCATCCTCAAGTACCTTCATCCCGGCGTGCTGGCACTAGGGCAGCAGATGGCCGAAGATTTCGACTTCGACGGTATCGAGCTGACCTTCCCCACCACCCTTTTTGAAGACCGGCATGCGCTGAACCTGGACGGCACCGAAGTTCAGCTTATTCACGTTGGCCCCGGTCACCAAATGGGCGATACCCTGATCTACATCCCGGATGAAAACGTACTGTTTGCCGGCGATGTTCTCTTTCGCGCCTGCACGCCGATAGGCTGGACCGGCACCTACGCCGGTTGGTACAAAACCCTCGACCTGATCGTCAAGCTAAACCCCGCTGTTGTTGTACCGGGCCACGGCCCCATAACCGACGTAAAGGGCGTTAAGGAGATGAAAGCTTACCTGGAATATGTGCGGGAGTTGGCAAAAACATTTTTTGATGCCGGATATCCGTCCGTAGAAGCGGCGAAAAAGATCGATATCGGCCCTTACGCCAACTGGTCCGCCCCGGCCCGCCTGTGGCTCAATGTCGAACGGGCCTATCGCGAGTTTCGGGGCGAGGCCGCCGACGCCCCGTGGGATCGCAAGAAAGCGTTTAATATCGCGCTCAAAATAGCCAAAGCGCAAGGCTTTCCGATTGAGTTTTGATAGTCATAGTACGTAAATAGAGCAAAGCATTCTCCCCACTCACCTATTGAGTGAAAACTGAGACGGTTTTGAGTGCTGTCGACTACACTGAGCACGAAAAAGGTACAAACCGTTTCTAACTATAAAGGGAGATGCTCTCATGTTGAAAAAAATCAGTCACACCGCCGGTGTGGAAGACACCGAGGAAATTCTATTTAACACACCATTTGGCTACATGTTCTCCGAGCTGGCCAATTCGGACGATTGTAAGCTGCCGGTCGGCTTCCCCACCATCCGTGCTCTGCAACAGCTTGGGGTCGCGATGGCTGACCCCGGCAAACCGGACGATCCCCAGGCCGAGCAGTTCGACTCGACCATTCCGGCGGTCTTTACTTACTTAGGCCAATTTATCGATCACGATATTACGGCCCGCACCGACCGCGACGAGGGGCTGAATACCATTGCCGACAAAGACGGCAAGGCCCACCAGTTTACGCCGCTGGCTCCGGCTGACGTCATCCACACCCTAAAGAATGGTCGCCGCCCGCAGTACGATCTGGATAGCGTATATGGCGACGGTCCTAACATGCTGGGCCACGGTGTGCCGGGAGCCGACACCTCTGCCGGCTGCCTCTACAACGATGACTACACCATGAAAATTCAGCGCAACGGCAATGTTGATCTGCCGCGCGAGGGCCGTAAAGCTTTAATTGCCGATGGCCGCAACGATGAGAATGTTATGGTCAGCCAACTGCACGCCTCATTTTTGGTTTTTCACAACTACGTGGTCGACCATCTGGGCGGCAGCTTAAGCGACCAGGTCCGCTACATAACGGCCCGCCGGTTGGTGCGCTGGGCCTACCAGTATGTAGTCATCAACGACTTTCTCAAGCAGGTGTGTGATAAACATGTGGTGGCTGACGTGCTTGAAAACGGCCCACGCTTCTTTGGTCCGCGCGTGAGCGGTGGCCCACTGGCGATGCCGCTTGAGTTTTCGGTGGCCGGCTTCCGCTTCGGTCACTCGCTCATCCGCCCCTTCTACCGCCTCAACGAAATGAGCCAGGCGGTTGAAATCAACCAACTGATCGATGTCTCACAAGAAGAGCGACGCATCGGTAAAGACCTGTTGGTCCGTGGCCCGAGAAATCAGTTCCAACTCAAGCCCGAATTTGCGATTGACTGGCAGAACTTCGCCCAGTTCGAACACAATACACCCCAAAAGGCTCGCCGCATCGATCCTCGATTGGCGATGGGCTTGCTGAACTTACCGGTTAAAAATGTCATGCCGTCGGCTGTTTTAAGCCATCTGGCTCAGCGCAACTTGCTGCGCGGTTACTTGCTTAGCATTCCCACCGGCCAAGCCGTGGCTGCGGCCATGGGCGTGGTACCGCTTACCTGGCGCGAACTAACAGATGGTGAGTCAGACGATGTCCACGAAGCATTCGCCGTAGGTGGATTTGGTCAACGCACGCCGCTATGGTACTACATCCTCAAAGAAGCCTCGGTTCAAAAAGAGGGGCGCAGCCTGGGTGTGGTCGGCAGCCGTATCGTCGCCGAAACGTTGATTGGGCTGGCTAAAGAAGATCCCATCAGCTATTTGAACAACGTCCACAGCTCGGCTGTATCGAAGGATTATCACGGCAATCCGAATGGTATTGAAATTGGCAACAACGTTACCATCGAAACCATTGCCGATATCCTGCGTATTGCCACCAGCCGGGTTGAGAACGGTTACGCCGCGATTACCGTAACGGCTAACGCCAGCGCGTAGCAATCCAAACGGTTTTTGTAGCCTAGCCGGCAAAAATTAAGTCCACAGATAAACACCGATGATCACAGATGAAATAGAAAATCTGAGGTTATCGGTGTACTCTGTGGGCTTTTTTCTGGTGTCCAACGGCGTAACTCTACCTTTTTAGAAAAGCCGTATTAAAAGGAGTTACGACACCAATGTATGTCATTTCGTAGCCAAAGGCGGAGAAATCCCTACATCTTTATGAGATTCTTGGAAGCCATATTGAGCCATAGAAAAGAGCACCTGATATCGCTGCCAAGCAAGCGGTTTGTAGCAACGTTAACCGACATTGTTGCGCTGATTGAAGGAAAAAGTATGATATAATCTCTCTAGAGGTAAACCATGAAAAATTTGGCCGAAATCAAATGTATCTTACAAGCCCAAAAGCCGTATTTGTACGAAGAATACGGCGTCACTGAAATAGGCGTGTTTGGCTCCTATGTACGCGGTGAACAGCGACATGATAGTGATATTGATATTCTCATAGAATTGACTGATCCACCGCGTATTAGTTTGCTCGATTTGGTTGGGCTAGAATTTTATCTAGGCGATTTATTAGAAGCAAAGGTTCAAACCGCCATCAAGCACAACCTCAAACCTCGGCTGCGCCCATATATATTAGAAGAGGTGGAGATGCTGTGAAGCGAGATTATCTTGTTTACATTGAAGATATGCTCGATGCAATGGAAAAAGCAGAGCTAGCCATTAGCGGCGTCGATTACGATCGCTTTATCGAAGACTTCATGATTAATTTTGTGGTGGTTAGAGCGCTGGAAATCGTCGGCGAAGCCACCAAACGACTTCCTATGGAATTTCGAGAGCGATATCCATCTATCCCCTGGAAAGAAATGGCTGGAATGCGTGACCGTATCATTCATGGATACGATAAAGTAAACTTGGATATTGTTTGGCAAGTAGTACAAAAAAATATTCCAAAGGTAAAACCCCACCTGCATCAAATTCTAGAAGACTATGAGGGACCGGCCGGTAACGAAGCTGCTCCAGAGTTGTAAAATCTGACCCGAACGTTTATTTATTTTGCGACTAAATATAGCCAATAACGCGCATGATGACGAATAGAAAAGTGCCAATGGACGAATCAAACCCGATTTTACTCCAAATCAACAATCGATGGCACATCGTCGAGCACAGCCGCCGCTCCGAGCGAGCGCTGTGTGGGGTGCGGGTGACGCACCGGGGAGCGCATGCCCGGCTCAGCCTGGTTGGCAAACGAAATGTATGTGGGAAATGTTTGGAACTCTTTAAAGCAATGGAGAATGCATGAACCGTATAGAACAATTTTTATCCCCATCGCTGCCGGATGATTTTTACTGGTTCAATCCGCCGGCGCGGTATGAAATTGGACGTGGCCTGGAACTGGTCACCGGTCCGCAAACCGATTTTTGGCAACGCACCCATTACGGCTTTCAGCGGGATGACGGTCATTGTCTGTTTACCAAACTGACCGGCGATTTTTCGGTATCGACGCGCGTCACGTTTCGGCCCACAAACCAATACGATCAATGTGGGCTGATGATCCGGATCGACAGCCAAAACTGGCTCAAGGTCTCCACCGAATACGAAGACGCACACGAAAGTCGGCTGGGATCGGTTGTCACCAACCTTGGCTACTCCGATTGGGCCACGCAAACCATCGCTTCCAGCCATACGACGATGAGCTATCGGGTTAGCAAACGGGGTAGTGACATTCTGGTTGAAAGCAGCTTTGATGAGGAAACGTGGCAGCAACTTCGCGTGGTGCACCTGCACCAGCTAAAAGAGCCGCTGGAAGTGGGCCTCTATGCCTGCAGCCCCATCGGCCAAGATTTTTGGTGTCGCTTCGACCGGCTGGAGATAACGGACAATACGGTGTTTATGCCGGTGGGGTAAAATGGGGTAGGGAGTAGGGAATAGGTAGTAAGGGGAGTTAACAAGCGGTTAGCCTTTAGCTATCAACGATCAGCTTTTTATTCCGGCAAAATTATCGTGACAGAGCCGGTAGGTAGCACAACATTAAACCGTGGAAACGTGAATAAGACAGAAGATCGACAAAATAATCGACAGAACCTTCGGCAAGATTATCACGATTTTATCTGTCATAATTCGGTAAATCGTGTTAATTGTGTCTAATTTTTCTTCACCACGGTTGTGTGCAGAGTTATCAGCCGGTAAGGATATCCCAATTGTTCATCTTTGGTGATAAAGCTGACGACGGAAGGTTGATAGTTGAATGCTGGTAGCTGAACGCTCCACCAATCCAACCGGATGATACAAAGATAACTCTCCTCTAACCTGTAAATCATCTGGTTGAGTATGGGTTTAGGAACAATAGTGGTTTACAATAGCTGTATTCACGTAATGGAAGTCCATGATGACTTAAGGAGATATGATCATGAGTACAGTTGTTGGTGTTTTTGAAAATATGGGCGAAGCGCGTAAAGTGGTTGAGGCGCTTCAACAAGCCAATTATACCCGTGAGCAAATTAGCGTTATTGCCGATAACCGAGACGGTCGTTACCAAGAGTGGGTTCGTGATGAAACCGTTGTAACTGATGACGTAACCGGCAGTGAAGGTGCAGTGGCCGGCGGCATCGAAGGCGGGCTTATTGGGCTGGCAATGGGCCTGGGGGCGCTGGTTATCCCCGGTATCGGGCCGTTTGTGGCGATGGGACCATTGTTGGGGGCTTTGGTTGGCGCAGGTGTGGGTGCTGTTACCGGCGGTATCGCTGCTTCGCTTATCGATTTAGGTGTGCCGGAAGATCAAGCCCACCTTTATAATGAAGCAACGCAGCACGGTTACACGCTGGTGGCTGTTAGTGGGCTAAACCACGATCAAATCGACAACGTTGAAGATATCATGAACGTCTTTGATGTGGTTGATATCGACGAGCGCAGCGAATATTGGACTAGCCAGGGTTGGATAGGGGCAAAGCCCGACGAAGAAGTAGTCCGATAAGTTCTTTTCTGCTGAGCTAAGTTTACACATGTTAGTGTCATTAGTTTTTCGCCACAACGATTCATAAAACGTAGTGCGTATTGCGTAGTACGTAAAAAAGCACTCA
>JAGRBZ010000444.1:4534-6757 GCA_020433805.1 Anaerolineae bacterium | reverse complement strand
TCACGATGCGGTTGTTTTTGCCAGTGGCGCAATGAAAACGCTGGCGGCATCTCTGACCAAGATCGCTAACGACGTTCGCTGGCTGGCCTCAGGCCCACGCTGTGGCATCGGCGAACTCGTCATTCCGGCCAACGAACCCGGCAGCTCGATTATGCCCGGTAAGGTTAACCCAACCCAATCGGAAGCCATGACGATGGTCTGTGCTCAGGTAATGGGCAACGATGTCGCCGTTAACGTTGGCGGTCTGTCCGGTAACTTTGAGCTAAACGTCTTCAAGCCGGTGATGATTTTCAACCTGCTCAATTCTGTTCGCTTATTAGGCGATGCCTGCAACTCCTTCAATGAAAACTGCGCTGTCGGTATCGAGCCGAACAAACCGGCTATCGAAGGCTATCTCAAAAATTCGTTGATGCTGGTAACGGCGCTCAACCCCCACGTTGGCTACGATAACGCGGCTAAAATCGCGAAGAAAGCCTTTAATGACAATTCTACGCTGCGTGAAGCAGCCATTGAATTGGGCTTAATGACCGGTGAAGCGTTTGATAAAGCTGTTCGTCCCGAAGAGATGACCGGGCCGAAGTAAACTTTCATTTTAACAAAAAAGGAGTCCGAAGCAGATATTGGACTCCTTTTTATTTACACCTAACGAGTAGCTAGAGGCACTCCTCCCGCACACCCGCACTTTTCGTTATTTACTCGATTAAATATCCACGCCTTCGCAAAACCGTTCGCGCTTGTTCAAGTTGATCGGCGCGACGGGCTTCCAGCGTATGAAGATGCACGCCCTCCGTTAACTCGCTTAGCAAACGTGCCCCGGTTTCATTCAGTTGCGCGATAAACTGGCGCACATCGTCACGACTAGCAATATGCAGCATACCGCGTAGCTCGCCGTAGATTTCATGCTCGACAATGACATCGACAACCTCAACACCGACATCGACCAAAATAATCAGCTCATCTTCCGTTTCTTCCGGCGTGTGTCGCACGGCTACCACAGCGCGATAGATCTCGATTGAGGGCTGATAAAGATAGTAACCCTGCGGGCTGGCTAAAATTTCTTCGCCACCGGCCCGCAGCACAGCCATATCTTGCACAATCACCTGGCGGCTAACGCCCATCTGCTCGGCCAGATAGGTGCCGGTGACGGGACGTGTCGATTGCTTGAGAATGGCCAGAATTTGGGTCCGTCGCTCTTCGGTAGTCATCATGGCTTAATTATACTCAAACTCGGTAATGACACCCAACTCCAACGGTATCTTCCAAGGCCGCTTGTGTGATGAGCGAGGCGACCTGAACCATATTGCGCAGACCGGACAGTTGGTCGGTCGGACGATGCTGCTGATACAGGGCTTCAACTTCACGGCTTAACGCCTTCAGCCGATCATGGGCCTGCTCTAAACCATCCGTTTCACGAACCAGCCCGACCTGATGCCACATAATACATTTCACTTCTTCCATCATCTGCTCAAGGCGACTCGAGTCCGGCAGGGCAAGACCATCTGACGGATAAGGCGCAATTTCCGCCGAACGCGGCAGCACCCGCCCGTTGAGATATTGTCGAATGTTAAGAGCCGCTCGATAGCCCCACACAACCCCTTCTAACAGCGATGTACTTGCCAGCCGGTTGGCTCCGTGGAGGCCGGTACAGGCGACCTCACCTACCGCCAGCAGTCCCGTTATGTTGGTTTGCGACCAGGCATCGACGGCCACGCCCCCACAAGAGTAGTGAGCCGCCGGCGAAACCGGCACCAAGTCTTGGGTGATATCGACCCCAAATTCAAGGCATTGAGCATAGATATTGGGGAAGCGACGACGAATTTCGTCAGGCGCGATGTAAGAAGCCAGATCGAGATAGACATTGGGCATGCCGGAAGCAACCATCTCTTGATGAATACTACGCGAAACCACATCGCGCGGAGCCAAATCTTTCCATTCCGGATCGTAGCGATCCATAAAGGTTTCGCCGGCCGCATTAACCAGCCGCGCCCCGGCTCCTCGTACCGCTTCAGAGATTAAAAAGGCCCAAGCTTGCGGATGGTAAAAGGTTGTCGGATGAAACTGCACAAACTCCATATCCTTAACCTGCGCCCCGGCGCGATAGGCCATCGCCACACCGTCGCCACGCGCACCTTTTGGATTGGTGGAACGCATGAAGAGCTGTCCCAAACCGCCGGTGGCCACAATGGTACGTTTGGCAACACACGGCACAATTTCGCCGGTTTC
>JAGRBZ010000444.1:0-4524 GCA_020433805.1 Anaerolineae bacterium | reverse complement strand
TGATCGAGCAGATACGCGCCTAGACAAATTGGGCCGTCATATAACCGGCCAACGACGTGGCGATCCGACATCAGCAGATCGACCGCCGTATAGCTACTGAGCAACCTAACGTTGGGATGCTGCTGCAAGGCTTCGATGAGCGCGGTAGAGATGGCCCGTCCAGTGGTATCCGCCGCGTGAATAATACGCGGGATTGAGTGACCACCCTCGCGGGTTAGGGACAACCCTTTGCCGTTTTGGTCGAAATGGACGCCGACGCGATCCAGCAAAATCTGCTGCACCAACGCAGGTCCTTGCTTCGCCAAAATATCGACGCTTTGGCTGTTATTGTGTCCCACTCCGGCCCGGATGACATCCTCGGCCAACAGTTCCGGCGAGTCGTCATGGCCGCGGTAGATGATACCACCTTGAGCGTAGTAGGTATTCGATTCGTGCGGTTCTTGGGTGCGGGTGATGGCCGTAACGGTGATACCGCTATCGGCCAACTGTAGTGCCGCCACACCCCCGGCGACCCCGCAGCCGATCACCAGAATTTCTGTTTCCAATGCATTTCTCATAACATCTCCTAGCCGATAGCCAGCATACGTTCGACGGCCTTAACGGCACGTACCCGAATATGTTCCGGAACGTCGATGACATATTGCGTATATTTCAAGGCGTCGCGAGTCTCTTCCATTGTAATTTGGTTCATATGCGGACAGCGCACGCTGCATAAGCGCAGCATCTCTTTATCGGGATTGGCGGCGGCGATGTTGTCGCCCATCGAGCATTCGGTCAGCAGCAGGTAGCGCGGCGCTTTGGTTTCTTCCACGTAGCGGATCATGCCGGTTGTGCTGCCGGAGAAGTCAGAGGCTTCGACAACCTCAGGGCTGCACTCCGGATGGGCGACGATGACGACATCGGGAAACTGCTGCCGCACGTTTTCGATGTCGCGCACGTTGAATTTATCGTGAACTTCACAGCGACCATGCCAGCCGACCATTTGATAATCCAATCCGTTGTTGAATTTCATGCCCGGTGTTTTTGTCGGAAAAATAATGTGTTTACCGGTTTCTTTAGCGACGTTGCCCGCCAGAAATTCATCAGGCAAAAAGATGATGGTATCGCTCTTCAGCGACTCGACCACCGCTGCCGCGTTGCCGGAAGTACAGCAGACATCTGTCTCGGCTTTGACATCGGCATAAGTGTTGATGTAGGTAACCACCGGTACGCCGGGAAATTGGGCTTTAAGCTGCTGCACATCCTCGGCGGTGATACTTTCCGCCAGCGAACATCCGGCTTTTGCGGCCGGTAGCAGCACGGTCTTTTCAGGGTTCAAAATTTTGGCGGTTTCGGCCATAAATTCTACGCCGCAAAAGACAATAATGTCTTTGTCGGTTTCGGCGGCTTTGCGACTTAAGAAGAGGGAGTCGCCGGTAAAGTCGGGGATGGAGTGAAAGAGGGCCGGCTCCATATAGTTGTGGCCTAAAATTACGGCGTTGCGTTCCTGTTTTAATCGTATAATTTCGGCGGCCAGGTCGGCTTTGTAATGGAGTTCAAATTCCGGCACGACATCGGCCAGTTTGGTTTTGAGATCTTCGTAAATGGCTTCAGCAAACATGGTTTTCTCCACGGTTAGTTTTTGGTTTCTAAAAGTAGGCTTATATCGAGGGCTTGAACCGAATGGGTCAGCATACCAATTGAGACGTAATCGACGCCAACAGCGGCGACAGCGGCTACCCGCTCCAGCGACATATTACCGGACGCTTCTAACGGAACACGTCCGTCGGTTAGCTCCACGGCCTGTCGCATTGTGTCGAGGCTCATGTTATCGAGCAGAACCCGATCAACGTGAAGGGCCAACACTTCTTCCAACTCGGTCAGATCTTTGACCTCAACCTCGACGGGCCGACGACGATCATCTTTGACCCGAACGCGATTGACGGCTTCCGTAATACTACCGGCGGCGGTAATATGATTTTCTTTGATGAGCACCATATCGAACAGGCCGAAACGGTGATTTTGACCGCCCCCTAACTGCACGGCCCATTTATCGAGCGCCCGTAAGCCGGGTACGGTTTTACGGGTATCCAGGATGGCGGTAGATGTGCCCTGCACCGCATCAACAAACTGACGCGTGAGCGTGGCGATACCCGACATACGCTGCAAGAAATTGAGTGCGGTTCGCTCGCCGCTGAGCAGCGCCCGACCTGTGCCTTCTACTTCGGCAATGATTTGACCCGGTATTACTTTTTGTCCATCATCAACATGGGGAGTAAACCGGACATGTTCATCTACAAAAGCAAACGTACGGGCTGCTACCTTGAGACCGGCTACAACCCCGGCTTGTTTGGCGATGAATTGACCGCGAAGTTCCAAGTCTGCCGGAACGATACAGTCGGTGGTCACATCACCATCACCGATATCTTCTTGTAGAGCCTGCCGGATAGCAGCCTCTACCTGTTCAAGTTGTGCTTCTAAGCTGTTGTTCATCCATTTTGTCCTTTCTCTATATCCTCTCCTCTATTCCGTTGGCCGCAGAGTTTTTGCCGACCGAGTACTGTCTTGTCTATTGTCTTGTCACTAGCCGACAAAAATATAGATCAAAATTTTTATTTGGTTGTAACCTGTTAACAAAATTTAAAAGGCAACAGGCAGCGAAATTTTACAGAAAAGCCACATGCTTGTCAACTGTCTTGTCAAGCAATATGAATATTGTGTCCAACACACTAACTGTATCACAAAAAATACTTTTTGTCAATAGCACACTAATCAACACCTCTACGTAAGCGAGCTAAATAACAAAACGTGCAACTCTACAGAAAATAGGGCAAATCATCACCTTACCCATCACCATTTGGAGGGGTTAAGTTTTTTATAAGGGGAAATATTTGGGGAGCAGCTATCAAATAACTGGGGATCATCAGGATTTCGTGGGGTTGACAACATAAAACGTAAAACGTGATGCGTAAAAAGAAATGTCGTTTTACATTTTTCGTTTTACAATCTTGTCATCCCCTTGAATTCCGAAAGAGACATAACCGAAACAATGTAGTAGAAGATGGGAGATTAGCGATCAAGAGACCGGTCTTAGCAATCTCCCGATCTCCTTATCTCATCTTCTCTGTCTTTAAATAACAAAGCGCTCGTATTCGTTTTCACACGGATTACCCCACACGGCCCACATTTCGCGGGTGGTGGGGCGCATAATGGCAGCACTGCAGCTTTCGATCCACATAGGGGCTTCGGCGTGAACACAGATGCCGCTACTGGCTTCGTGATTGCGGGTGAGGGCAAATAGATCATCGAGGGTGATACGTCCCGCACCTAATCGAGTCTGGGCGACACTGAGACGGGTTTCGGAGCTAAGACGCGATTGGGGCATACGCTCGCGCTCGACTTCAATATTACGGCCAATGAGACAATGATTGGTGTGAACGACGGAACCGTGCGCCACTTCCTCAATCTGGCAGCGGGTCGACATAGCCTCGACATTGTAGCCTCGACCATGAGCATCGACCAAGAGGTAGTTATGGGCACCGGCCAGTTTGGCATCGGTAATACAGGCCAGGGCATCATCAATGTTGTCTTGAGCCAAGACTTTGCGGATGACAAAAGGCCAGGTCACGCCTACTTGTCCATCGCCACCTAATAAATTATTGATACCAACGGCGATACCCGCTGCGTTCATGCCGATCATTCCTAAACAGCCGACAATGGTAAGCGTGAGAAATGCCAGACCCTCGGCGGGTTTGCCGCGCAGCAGAATAACAAACGGCGTAGCAGTGGCATGCATATCCCACGTTTGGCCGTAGAAGCCCCGACCATCAGCGGCAGCTTCGGGACTAACGATAAAAGCGGTGCAGTTATCTAGGCCGGGATGGGCCGAGGCAAACGTAGGAGATAAAGCCGATTGGGAATTGAAGACGGTGTCAATAAAATCGGTAAAACCATTGAGGATGATCAAGTCGGTTATACCAACGCCCGTAGCCTGGCTCATACCGCGCAGTTCTTCAACCAAGTCAGGGGCGTAGGCTTCGTGATGAGGCAGGCAGGCATCGCCCAGCGCCAAAACTTCAGTTCGAGAGAGTTCGCGCCCCGTCCATTTTTTGTCGCTGCTCAGGTGAATGCGTTCTTCGGCTAACTCAGGAATTTGATCAGCATAGGCTAGCCCGTGCTGATGGCCCATATCAAAAGGTGAGCCTGCAACCTCTAAAACTCTAAGCTCGGGCATTATTCAATTCTTTCACATGATTGCCATTTTTTGATACTGAAGGTTCGATATGTTCAGACGCCTGTTGCTTTACGGTTTCAAGATCAAAGAGCCGGCGTACAGTTGAGGCATATTCTGCGCCGTTGCCGTGGGCGGCTTCGTGCTTGAGATGCAGGGTAGGCTTGTGCAAAATTTTGTTAACCAGCCGATGGCTCATCGTGGCGATCAACTCTCGTTCACGGTCATCGAGATCGAGCTTGTTAAAGAGGCGAGTCAACTCCTGCTGGCGCAGCGCTTCGATCTGAACGCGCAGGTCGGTAATAGTTGAAACA
>JAGRBZ010000443.1 GCA_020433805.1 Anaerolineae bacterium | reverse complement strand
CCTGACATATCGGTATAGCACAAGACAGCTTCACTCAACGTGAGAGGTTCAGATGAAACCAAGTCAGAAAGGAGTGCCGATCGTATCTCTTCGGCCCAGGTCCGAATGGCTTCCCAATTGCGATAATCACCCTGCGCTGTATGGGCCGACGGCATAATCGGGGCCCGGGTGGGGTCAAGTGCGCCGGCAAACAGTCCCAAGCCAACGGGATTAATATGGGGGGCAGCCATCCGCACCGGCTCCATATAAGCCATTACCGTCTGACGGCTGTCTTTGGTATCGCTTACCATCGTGAGGCAGGTGGTAAAGTAGGCAACGGGAACACGCTGAAAAGCTTCGTCGTGCTTTTCTAAAAAGGTAAAGGCCTCCGGTAGCCAGCGCCCGGCCCGAATTGAGCTGCCTAAAACCAGCGCGTCGTATTGGGTAATATCTTCAACATCGCGTACATGACAAACATCAACAATGACTTGTGATTTCTGCTCAAGCACTTCACCAATGGCCGCAGCCACCTCACCGGTTGATCCACTCACACTTGCATAAGCAACAAGAATCTTCTTTTCCATAAGAGTTACCTCCATTGCACTCTATTCCGGATAATGACATCGCGCAGGAGTTACATATTAAATCTTCTCAGTTATAAAAACGATTAAGAAGAGTCTACCATCTTTAGTAGATTTTCGTGATATATTACAGATATATTGTAGGGCGTTAAAGTGAGGGTAGTTTACTATAAATTTTGATGTTTTGTCAACACTTCGTTTGACACAATTTTGCTTTGACAGAGGGGGTAGCTAATGTTATAGTTACTTGCTGTGGAGAATTACATTATCCAAATTTAACCCAATTAAAAAGAGGAGATACGATGAAGAGGAAAGTATGGAATTTGTGGTACTTTGTTTTTGTGGCTGCTTTGCTGTGGGGCCTGACCGCCTGTGGTGCAGCAACCTCAGAACCGGCCGAACCGGCTGAAGAAGAGCCAGTCGCCGAAGAAGCTCCGGCAGAAGAGGAAGCCCCGGCTGAAGAAGAAGCTGCCACTGAAGAAGAAGCCCCGGCAGAAGAAGAAGCCAGTGAAGCGGTTCCCAGCCAGGACGTGACCATTAACCTGGCTGAAAATCCCTGGTCAGGCTCACAAGTAAACGTCGCCGTCGCCAAAATTTTGCTCGAAGAGCAGTTGGGCTATCCGGTTGAGATCGTCAGCATCGATGAAAACGCGCAGTGGTCGGCCCTGGCCAGCGGCGATTTGGATGCCAGCCTGGAAGTTTGGCCGTCCGGACACGCCGATAACGCGGCGCTCTATATCGATGAGCAAGGCAGCGTAGAGAATGGCGGGCTGTTAGGCCCGGTTGGCGAGATCGGCTGGTTTATGCCCAGCTATGTCTTGAATGACCATCCGGATATGGCGACTTGGGAAGGCTTCACCAACCCGGATGCCGCTGCTCTATTTGCTACCGCCGAAACCGGCGACAGAGGCCAGTTTTTAGCGGGGGATCAAAGCTGGGTGCAGTATGATGCCGAGATCATCGAAAACTTAGGCATCGATTTCGATGTTGTGACCGCCGGTTCTGAGGAAGCCTTGCTGGCGGCGCTCGACTCAGCCTACAGCCGCGAAGAGCCGGTATTGTTCTATTTCTGGACGCCGCACTCAATCCATGCCAAGTACGACCTTACGCAAGTTGAACTGCCGGCCTACAGTGATGAGTGTTACGCTAAAATTGAAGAAGGTGGGGTTGATTGTGCTTACCCGTCGGATGAGCTTTACAAAATTATTTCCGCTCAGTTAGCCGAGAAAGCGCCCAATGCCTACACGTTTTTGAAGAACTTCAACTACTCAACCGAAGATCAGATTGAAATGATCGCCGCTGTTGAACTCGATGGCAAATCGCCGGAAGAAGCGGCTCAAGCCTGGATCGATGCCAACCAGGCTACATGGGAGGCGTGGCTGCCCTAGTGAATTAAACAAGGAGTCCCGGATGCCGGGACTCCTTGTTTAATTAATGATGCCCTTTAATCTCCCGATTTTTAGCCCACGTCTGCGTAATTCGATCTAAAATCATCGCTATAAGAACGATGGCGATGCCCGCTTCAATTCCTCGACCCAAATCGCGCATCGGGTTAGCCAACCCTTTGACCGCCAACAGCCCCAACCCACCGCCGCCGACCAGGCCGGCCACAACGACCATCGCTAAGACCATCATAATTACCTGATTAACGCCCAGCGCAATCGCCGGTAGAGCCAGTGGCAGTTGCACTTTGAACAACGTCTGTCGCGGTGTCGAGCCAAAAGCACGGGCGGCCTCCATTGTTTCATTTGAGATCTGCCGGATACCGAGGTTGGTCAGCCGGATGCCCGGCGGCAGCGCGTACAGCACCGAAGCCATAATTCCCGGAATTCGACCGACGTTAAAAAGGATGATAACCGGAATAAGATAGACAAAGAAAGGGATAGTTTGCAAGGTATCGAGAATCGGCTTGAGAAACGCCTCGACTGTATCATTGCGTGCGGAAAGCACCCCCAGCGGTATCGCAATGAGGACGGTGATAAAGACCGCTACAATCACCTGGCTGAGCGTGTTCATACTATCTTCCCACAAGCCCATCAAGCCAACCGCAAACAGGCCCGCTGCTGAAAAAATCGCCAGCCGCCAGCCGCCCACCGAGTAGGCAATAACAGCAAAGCCCAAAATGACTAACGGCCACGACAGCCAATCCTGCAAAAAGGCACGGATGGGGTTGAGGGTGTAAATAAGCAAAAAATCGCTCAGGGGGCCGGTGCCGATAGAGGTATCACCAATTTGGTAAATATTATCGCGCATCCACTCGACGCCGACATCAACGGGTTGGCCCAGATCAAACACCCAGGCTTTCGGAAATTCTTCGCCGTAGGGAGCAAAAGCATGAAGAATCAGCAGTCCGCTAATCAACAACACTGAGCTTACTAAAAATGCATGCCCCTGCAGAAAATTAGCGACATCTCTAACGGCCTCCCTTTTGCCAACTGCTGCGCCGATAGCGCTAACCAAAGTAGCCACACCGGCGGCAATGGCTTGTGAAAGCCGGGCGCAGCTTGTTAAAAGTAGGTCGACTCCCTGCTCAAAAACACGTACGACAGCAAAACGATCCCAACTGTTGGGCAGCAAATGAAAACCATGACTGTGCTGCGCGTTGCTAACGGTTTGCTGCTGACTAAATCCATAGCTAACCCGATCGAGCAAGATAGCCATAAATACAATGGCCATACCGGCGATAAAACCGCGCCCAACCTGCTGCTTTTGCAGGGCGATCAGGACTTCGTTGCCCAGGCCACCCGCACCGATAAGCGCCGCGATAACCACAATGCCAAAGGCCATCATAATAGTTTGATTGACTCCGGCGATAATCGTCGGCAGGGCTAATGGAATTTGGACCTTGAACAGCGTTTGCCGACCTGTTGAACCAAAGGCCCGGGCTGCTTCGACAGCCGCCGGCGAGACCTGCCGGATGCCTAAATTCGTTAGACGGATGGCCGGCGGCAGGGCGTAAATCACCGTGGCGATGACGCTCGGTACACGGGCAATTCCAAAAAAGAGTAAAACCGGAATAAGATAGACAAAAGCGGGCAGCGTTTGCATCACGTCGAGCAGCGGCCGTAACCCAGCCTCGAACCTGTCGGAACGAGCGGCCATAATGCCCAACGGAATTCCAATCAAGAGGGCGATGATAACCGAAACAGCCATAAGCGCCAGCGTAAGCATACCCTCATCCCATAGGCCCATAAAACCCATAAACAGCATGGCAAATGCAGAAAAGAGCGCAACCCTCAGCCCCACAGCCCGCTGCCCCAGCAAAAAAGCCGTTAGAACGACAACGGGCCACGGCAGCCACAGTAAAACGCTCTCAATTTGGCGAATAGAGAAGTCTACGGCGTCACTGAGGGGATCGAAAAACCAGGTAAAGAGAGGATGGGTTAGCCGGTTGCGAATAGTCCACCGCTGGAAATCATCAAGCGGCTCGCGCAGATGAATGTCCCAGGCTTCGGGAAATTCCGTGAGTTCGGTCGATATGCTGTCTACAATCAACGGCAGCAGCAAAATCAGCACCAATAAGGCCAGGTACATCACATCGCGTCGATGGATTTGAATATAACCACTAACGGACTCCCAACGAACCATAGTCTATTCCTTTAAAGGGTACTATATAAGGCAACTCCAAAAGTTAAATCACCCAAATCCAAATCGGCTAAAACGTAAAGCATGGTTCTTGCCAAAATTTTTACGTTTTACGCATTACGTTTATGGGCTGCCCCATGTCTGGGGGATTATTTTCTTGGAACTGCCTAAAAAGAGATTACGAACTGTCTACCGCACCACCCAGCGCCATAATAACCGCCGTCCGATCAACCGAACCGAGCAGTTTGCGACTACTGTCCACCACCGGCACCGGCAAATCGGTGGCAGCGACAATCGACAAAAGATCACTGAGGAATGTATGCGGCGATACGGTCGGCTGGTTGTCGTGAACCAACGGACGCACGGTGTGGTTTACGGTTGGTACAGCACGATCAACTTGAGCACGTGATAAGATACCCAAAAAGCGCCCATTCTCCGAATTGACAAAAGCTATCGGGCTAAGATACGTTTGCAACTGCGACTGCACCTGTTCCGGCGAGTCGTTTTCAGAACATACAACGTCACAGGGTTTCATTATGGCTCGCGCCGAGAGAACGCGGGAACGGGGCACGTCTTTGGTAAATTCCCGCACATAGTCGTTGGCCGGATTAAGGATAACTTGATCGGGTGTGCCGACCTGCACAATCTCGCCGTCTTTCATAATGGCGATGTCGTCACCCAGTTTTACCGCTTCCAGAAAATCGTGGGTGATGAAGATGATGGTCTTTTGCATCACCTTTTGCAGGTTAAGCAGCTCATCTTGCATTTCGCGCCGAATGAGCGGATCGAGCGCACTAAATGGCTCATCGAAAAAGAGAATTTCGGGGTCGACGGCCAAAGCACGGGCAATCCCCACCCGCTGCTGCATGCCACCGCTTAATTCGCCGGGGTAATGGTTCTCCCAGCCGGTCAGGCTGACCATCTTAAGAACGTTTCGCGCGCGTTCGAACCGGGTGTTGCGGTCAACGCCCTGAATTTCAAGACCATAGGCTACATTATCAATGACCTTGCGATGTGGGAAGAGGCCAAAATGTTGAAAGACCATGCTCATTTTTCGACGGCGCAGCAGCCGCAGCCGCTCTTCCGACATGGCAGTTACATCTTCACCTTCGATAATAATCTGGCCGCTGGTGGGTTCGATTAAGCGTGAGATGCAGCGCACCAGGGTCGATTTACCGCTGCCGGACAAACCCATCACGACAAACGTCTCACCGGCCCGCACGCCGAACGACACATTTTTAACCGCAACCACATGGCCGGTCTGCTCTAAAATTTCAGCACGAGACATATCGGGCTTGAGCGCTTGTTTCACTTGCTCAGGGTGCGGCCCAAAAATTTTCCATATTTTTCGACATGAGACTTTAAAGTTTGACTCTGAGGTAGCCATCGACAGCCTTTGTAAATAAATTGTAACTGCTCAGGTGACTGGCACTTTGTCTCAAAATGCAAGGTCGACTTTGGAAACTCAGCCTTGATTTACGACAAATAAGTGCCAGTCACCTTACCTGCTGAATAGATACAGTAAATTTATGACAATTATAGCGGTTTGTGAAAAAAGTCAAAACACAGGAAAATAAGAGACCTGTTTACCGTTATCAAAGGCGGTTTCTATACGATGATAAAATGAACGAGGTAGATTTTGGCGAGTACGACATTTTCAAAAGATTATTCCACCCATGTGCCGCCGATAGCCAGCATTTGGCATCGAAGCGCGGCGATGATTATCGACATGGTTATCTTGGGTGTTGTGGGGCATATGAGCAGTTGGCTCTTATGGTCGACGTGGTTTCAGCTTGGTCCGTATGGTCGCTGGGTTGGCATCCCCATCGTGCTGCTGTACTTCGGAGTTTTTAATTCCCGTTTAGGCGCGGGGCAAACGCCGGGGAAACGCTTTACCCACATCGCGGTAAGGGGAACCGATAACCGGCCCATCGATTGGGGGCGTTCTCTGCTACGAACGGCCATTTTGGTGACACCGGTTAGCCTATTGGGTTGGTCACTGCCGGTATTTGAAATCGATGTGGTGCAATGGCTGCAACTTAGCGTAGCGTTGGGGTTTGGTTTTACCTTAGCCTATACCTTTTTCTTTAATCAAATAACCCGCCAAGCCTTGCATGATCTTGTCTGCAAAACGTATGTGGTTCATTTGGAGGGGCGCTCGATCCCGGCTTTTCCGCAGTCGCCCGATATGCGGAAGACAGCGGGGTTGCTGTTGGTAGTTGCCATTGCTATGGCCGGATTGGTGAGTTTTTTGTCGCTGGGGACGACGACGGCCGAAACCGAAGCGCTTGCGGAACAGTTGAAAATGGAGGACCAATTTTTTACAGCGACGGTTGAGGAGAGAACGGTACCCTCGAGCGAACCTCCTCCGCGTTTCCTCAATATTCGGGTGTGGCATAAAGGGTACATCGATACGGAGGAAGGCCGAACGGCTGTCATCAATAGTGTAGCTCGTACAGCACTAGAGAACTTCAATAGTATTGAGGCATTTGATATTATCAATATCAACGTTACTTTTGCCTACGACATCCTCATTGCCCAGCGGACAATTATGGTCAGCGAATTTCAAACCGTTTCCACTTGGCGAGAACGGCTTGGTACGGTAAGCCCATAGATGATGTACCGGCTTATGGTTTATGGCATAAAAAAATGG
>JAGRBZ010000442.1 GCA_020433805.1 Anaerolineae bacterium | reverse complement strand
TTGCTATGCAGCAGTTTAGCAATTATTTTAACGGTTATACCAAGGCTTATAATAAAATGTATCAGCGCCGGGGAGCCTTGTTTATTGATTACCTCAAGCGAAAAAGGGTTGATAATCAGCTCTACCTCCTTAGGCTTATCCATTATATTCACTACAATCCGGTTCACCATAACTTTTGCGGAGATCCACCCGAGTGGCCTTATTCTTCCTATCAGGCAATATTGGGCCATCAAGAGACCAAAATAGAAAAAGATGCGGTTTTGGATTGGTTTGGAGGGTTGGACGCTTATCGCGCTTTTCACCAAGGACCACCGGAAATAAAAGACCTATAAGGTTTTAGAAACCTTATAGGTCTGGTCTAGACGAACGCCTCGACAACATCCAGCACATGAGAAACAGCAAGCCCGGCGCAGCGACCAGGCCGAAGTACGGCCCTCGTGGTAGATTGCCGGCTATAAGATAGTGAAGCAGATAAAATAGAATAAAGCTCATAACGGTAAGAGCGCCACCTGCTCCCTCCCACCGCCAAGCAATCAGCAATCCCACCATGACGCCGAAGGGGAAGAGAAGTAACTGTATCCACTCGACAGGTGTAATTTGGGTAAAGGCTAAGCCTTCTCCAAAAAGGAAAGCCAAAAGTAATAGGATACTGGCCAATCCCCAAATCCTGGCAATCCAGCGTACGATAATTGTACTGTATTGTATAGGCGCGTACGTTTGGCACATCATTGTTACCCTCCTTTTCAGTAAGGCTTCTCATCTAGTTTAAAGGTAAAACTCCCCGAAGGCATCAGTCCCTTGGGGAGTTTACGTATGAGATGAGCAGCTAATTTTTAGGCTGGTTACTTGTCCAGTTAAGCGTTCATTTGGACTAAACAAGTCGATTTATCGCATCCAAGTGACTGTCACCTTTTGAACTGCGTAACTCATAATATAATTACATATTGTCTTTAATCCACTATTCTATCCAGCACTTCACGCACTTTCTTTAGCAGAAAGCTGGGTAAGAATGGTTTCTGGATAAAATTTATATTTTCATCCAGGATGTCATGATGCACAATAACGTTATCGGTATAACCGGACATAAAACATATTTTAGTTTCCGGGTAGCGTTTTTTTATTTCCACGGATAAATCTTTGCCTGATAAATTTGGCATAACGACGTCAGTTAAAAGAAGATGAATCGGCCCATCGAAGCCCTGTACCTTGTCTATGGCCTCGTAACCATCTCTGGCGGTTATCAGATGGTAGCCGAATTGTTTAAGTGCTTTTTCAATGAGATCAAGTATGGTTTCTTCATCTTCAACCACCAAAATTGTTTCACTGCCGCTAAGTTTTTCGCGTATTTCGGCTTTTTCTTTAGCTGCGATAAACTTCTCCTCAACCATCGGGAGATAGACTTTAAATACAGCCCCTTTATCGGGTTCACTGTATACTCGGATATTGCCACCGCTCTGTTTTATGATGCCATAGACCATGGCTAATCCCAGGCCGGTGCCTTTGCCCTTATTTTTAGTGGTAAAAAACGGCTCAAAAATACGACTCAAAGTTACTTTATCCATGCCGAGACCGTTATCGCTGATAGTCATCAAAACGTAATTGCCGGTTTGCATATCGGGGTACTTGTTGACACTCGTTTCATCCAAATTGATATTGTCTGTTTCAATAGTCAGCTTGCCACCTTTGGGCATGGCATCACGGGCATTGACCACCAGGTTGACAATTACCTGTTCAATCTGGCCCGGGTCCGCTTTGATGATAGCCAGGTCAGGGGCCAGGTAAGTGACCAGGTCGATATTTTCGCCGATAAGCCGACCCAACATTTTTTCCAGATTGGTAATCAAATCATTGAGATTGATAAGTTGCGGCGTTAAAAACTGTTTACGGCTGAAGGCCAAAAGTTGGCGGGTTAAGGCAGATGCTCGGCTGCCGGCCTCTCTGATCTGCTGCAACCCGTTAAATTGGACACTGTTACGCTCTGCCAGTACAAACAACATTTCACTGTAGCCATTAATGACCGTGAGTATATTATTGAAATCATGGGCCACGCCACCGGCTAGCTGGCCAATTGCCTCCATTTTTTGTGACTGATACAGCTGTTCTTCCAGCTCTTTTCGTACGGTAATATCTCTTAAAACACCCTGGATGGCATAACCCTGCTTATATTTGATAGACAGCACAGAGGCTTCCAAAATAGTTCTCTTGCCATCCTCACTTACGACAAATTCATAAGTTAAGCCAGGGGGAAGACTCTTTTCAGCGACCATTAAATGTTGTTCAACGTGTGGTTTGTCTTTTTCTGCCACAAACGCCAGAAAATCAAAATTCGGAGCCGTGGCCTCCGCCGGGCTGGTGGAAAATAGAGAACAGAATTTTTGGTTGACAATTTCAAAACGGTTGTTGTGAAACAAGTAGATGGCATCAGAAGATTGTTCGATCAATTGCCGGTATTTCTCTTCACTTTCCTGTAACTTGCCTGATGTTTCCAGCGCCTCTTCCATCATTTTCAAGGCTGCTTGCCGGGATGCCTTCAATTCCCGGTTTGTTTCTGCCAGTTCGCGGGTTCGCTGTTCTACTTTCTCTTCGAGATTTCTTTGATAATCCCGCAGTTGTTGCTCCAAATTCTTCATATCGGAAATGTCAGTGACAATTAAAGCACCGGTTTTGGCTTCGGCAGTGGTTGAAAACAAATCCTGGCCGGCGTTATACACCAGTGGTGCCAGTGAAAAAAGGTAATGCTTATCCGGTTGATCGGTATTGTGAGGCACCGGAAACGTAAAATGCCTTTGAACACGTTTGGTTAAACCATGTCGAAATTCATCAATGTGTTCGCTGTGTTCTCCAGCCAAGAATTGAACAAACTCACCGCCGATGACCGACTCCATGGGGGCATCGAGCATTTCAGAAAATCGTTTATTGCAGTACAACACAATCCCTTTCTGAGAAAGAATAGCCGCGCCTTCGTTCATCTGTTCGATGAGAATGCGGTAGGTTGTTTCGGCAGACGTCAGCGAATAGACTTTTTGACCTTCGTCCGTATCGACAATCAAGGCGTCTACTTCGCCGCTACGGATGGCCGACAGTGTGTCTTCTAACTCCGTAACCCTGGCCTGTAGGGCTTCATTCGCCTGCTTGAGTTGTTCCAATTCCAGTTGCGACATGATTCCTTAATCCGCTTGTGGCTGTAAATCCAGGCCGACTAATAATTTTTCCTCATCCGACATATCACCAATAATCTTGCGCAAGGGATGGGGCAACTTTTTTACCAGTGTAGGCACGGCGACGATTTGCTCCCCTTGGGCCAGAGTAGGGTTTTGATACAAATCAATCACCCGCAGTTCGTACCGTCCTTTCAGGTGTGTTTCACAGATTTCCTTAATATTATGAATGGCCTTTTTAGATTTGGGAGACAACCCGGCTACATACAACTTTAAAATGTACTTTGCCTCTGTATCTTGAGCAGCGAAAGACTCAAATTTCTGATTAATTGCGTTTTCTTCATTATCCATCAAAAGCTCCCTTTTTAGCCGGCTGCAAATCCAACCCCACTAAAACCCGTTCAGTATTTGAGAGATCGCCGATTATTTTTTTTACCGGTTCGGGCAACTGCCGGATTAACGTAGGGATGGCTAAAATCTGGTCCCCTTTTCCAAGTTGCGGATTTTCAAGCAAATCAATGATCTTGATCTGGTATTTGCCCTCCAGATGCTCTTCGCAAATCTTTTTCAAATTCCTAAACGCGGTAACAGATTTTGGGGATTGCCCGGCCACATACAACTTTAAAATCCAAACCTCATCTTCCGAACTATTTTTTGTATTCCCATTCATTATTTATGCCCCTTTTTTGTTCTACTAGCTTGAACATCCTGCCGTCTGAGGTTTATCCGTTGGTATTGTCTCTTTAATTCGTCTATCTTGACTTTAATTTCTATTTCGTCGGCTTTCATCTGCATTTCAGACAATTCAATCTGGGTTTGCATTGCTTTTTGTTTGCGCTCAAGCACAAGTTCCAATTGGTTAATTTTTTCTTCGAGCCGCATTTCTTCTTCCTGATCAATCAATTCCTGCACCATGCGGGATGAGCCGGTGAGAATGCCTGTACTCCCTAAATAGACCTCTTTCAACTCCACGCCTTGCGAGGTAATCAGGAATTCGCGGATTTGATTAGAGTTGGCAATCCCCCGCGATTTCAACACGTATAGGCCGCGATTGCGTTCGCCATTCTCCTCAATGCCCCGGAGCAGCAGCCAGGAATCCATCAAAGATGAAATGTTTATATCCGTTGTTTGTTCGACACTGGCAGCGGAGGTGAGGGTGGTAAAAAAACCGGTGATATGGCTGCTTTTGATATAATCGATCAAACGCACAATCATGGTTTTTGCTTCCAGTTCGTCGTCGTTTGATAAATAGGCGTTGATCGGATCAAGAATAACCACCGCCGGTTTAAACGAATTGATCAGCTTATGCATCGAGGTCAGATGCGCTTCCAGCCCATAGAGTGACACCCGCTCTGCACGAAATTGGAGCAGACCTTTCTTTTGCCATTGCTCCAAATGGAGGCCAATCGACCCCAGATTGCGCATAATCTGTTTGCTGGACTCCTCAAAGCTAAAATAGAGCACTTTTTCGCCCCGGCGGCAGGCCGCTTCGGTCATATGTCCGCACAGGCTGGTTTTACCTGTTCCGGCGGTGCCGGAGACCAAGATGCTGCTGCCTCGGTAAAATCCGGCGCCGCCAAGCATTTCATCCAGGGCCACTACGCCGGATGAGATGCGCTCATTGGAAACAGTGTGGTCTAGGGTAAGTGAGGTAATCGGCAAGATAGAGATGCCGTCTTCATCAATCAGAAAAGGAAAATCGTTGGTTTCGTGTTTGGTTCCTCGATACTTAACAATGCGTAACCGCCGGGTGTAAATATGGTTCCGTTTCACATGTTCCAGCAATATAACACAATCAGAAACATACTCTTCTAACCCGTGGCGGGTTAAAGCGCTTTCGCCTTGTTCGCCGGTAATAATGGCCGTGACACCTTTGTTTTTTAGCCACCGAAAGAGCCGGCGCAGTTCTGCCCGTAAAATGCCGGTATTAGAAAAACCGGAAAAAAGCGCTTCCAGCGTGTCTAACACCACCCGTTTGGCGCTAACCTGTTCAATGGCCTGGTTGAGCCGGATAAACAGCCCTTCCAAATCGTATTCGCCGGTTTCCTCTATTTCGCTGCGTTCAATGTGTACAGAATCAATGGCCAGCTTCTCTTCAGCAATCAGTTTTTTCAGGTCAAAGCCAAGCGACGCCGCATTTCTAATCAATTCCTGCTCGGTCTCTTCAAAAGCCATATACACGCCCGGCTCATTAAAAAGCACAGCGCCCCGCACCAGAAACTCTAGAGCCATGAGCGTTTTCCCACTGCCGGCGCTGCCGCACAGAAGCGTTGGCCGGGCCTGAGGCAGTCCGCCACCGGTTATATCATCCAGCCCTTTGATGCCGGTAGGTGATTTTTCCAGAATTTCAAGGCCAATCTCTTTTCTCTTTTCTTCCACCATGAAAATCTCCTGGTTTCTTGTCATAATCCCTTAAAGTGCAAAGGTAGTACTATGTAACCTACCATGTCCATTTCTTCATCGGCGTGGGTAATTCCACCCAAGAAGTTATCAGATAATGGTGAACAGTACTCTTATTTCAGCCATTTCAAGATGACGATTATAGGAGAACATGTTCATAGCTTGAGCCAAGCTAACGAAAAAATCATGTAGCGCGTCTAAAGTAAAAAACAGGTCTAATCAGCGACGCCTCAGCCAAGGGACCGCGGCCAATTAGCTAAGATCTGCCACATAACTGGGGTTAAGCTAAGCCTGGATGCAATTGTTAGTCATGTTGAGAATTAAGTCGGCTGGGAGAGCGAAAATGGAGCAATCCGGTCGAACGTGGTAGCTGTATTGTACCCGAAACAGCCTCTAAAGGACAAGGAACTGAGGCTAATTTGGTTCCAACCTACCTCACTAAAACCGCCTCCATCCACATCGCCGGGACAATGAGAAAGACGCTAGGGTTAAAAAGCAACACAAAACCACAGCCATCTCTCAAGTGGCTAAGGATTGGAAAACAAATAACTTCCGCGCGATCAAAAAGGGAGATAAAGAGATGAAGCGATAAGGAGATTTGTAGGGCTAATCTCCCAATCTCTAATCTCCAATATCCTTATCTCTCTATCTCCACTCTGATCCTTAAATGGTATTAATCGACTCCACTACGCCTCGACGCTTGTTATCTCCGGCACAATACACGGCGCACTCCGGCATTCATGGATCTCGATGGTGACGTGAGACAACCTGTCAAACCTTTTCAATAGCGCTTTGTAATGCTCGGTGGTGTTGGGGAAGTGGGTGACGATAGCAATAATGGCGGCGTAGTGGTTGGCTCCGACTTTCCAAACGTGCATATCGGCTACGCGATTATCGGCGTCGCGTTCGATGGCGGCTTTGATGTCGGCCTGGTAATCTGGCTCGATACTGGCATCGAGTAAGATCGGGCTGGTTTGTTTGAGCAAGCCGAGTGACCAGCGCGTAATAATCACGGCTCCGACCATCCCCATAATCGGGTCGAGCCAGCCCCACCCGAGATATTTACCGGCCACCAACGTAGCGATAGCAAACACCGAGGTCATGGCATCGGCCAGAACGTGCAGATAGGCGGCTTGTAAGTTGTGATCGTGGTCATGGTCATCATGCTCGTGATGATGGTCATCGTGATGGTGGTGGTCGTGCTCGTGATGGTGATGATGGTGATGATCATCCTTTAGAAGAAAGGCGCTGACAAGGTTAAC
>JAGRBZ010000441.1 GCA_020433805.1 Anaerolineae bacterium | reverse complement strand
CCTTGGTGGCGCTGTTGGAGCGCCTGGGCATCGAGCGCGGGCGCATTTTGGTCATTGACGATGATCCGCGGATGGGCAACTTGCTAACCCGGTTGCTGCAAACGCACGGCCAGGAGTACGAGATTATTCGAGCCGGTAATGGCGATGAAGGGTTAGCGATACTCCGTCAGCAGCGGCCCGACCTGGTGCTGATGGATATTAGCATGCCCAAGATGGACGGTTACACCCTGCTGCGGTATATTCGCGTTGAGCCGCATTTGAGCGATTTGCCGATTGCCATGATTACCGCCAATATCGGAACAATTGAAGATGAACGACAATTAGGAGGCCGCACGATGATGATTTCAAATTTGTCGGGCTTGAGTAACAACGAGGTTTTAACGTATCTGCGTCATACTTTGGAGGCAGCGATTCCTCTGGCTCTACCCCACGGCGGCCAGGCGGTCCAGCGTGGTCAGGAGGTCGGTTTGGACAACGGGCTTACGCAGGTAAGCGGCAGCGCCCAATGATTGGGCCAGGTTAGGGTCTTGCAGCACCGAGCAAATCACAATCGGGATCGATTTGGTGCTGGTGTGGCGCTTGAGGGCGTGTAGAATCTCCCAGCCGTCCTGCCCCGGAATCATGACATCGAGGGTAATGATCGAAGGCTGCATCTCTTGCGCTAGCTGGATAGCGTCGGCTCCATTGGTGGCGCTGATAACCCGATAGTTATGGCCAACCAGGTAGCGGCGAAAGGCACTGATGACGCCTTCATTATCCTCAACCACCAGCAGCGTTTTCTCAATATCGGCCGGGAAATGGAAAGCCCACCGATACTGTTCTTTGCTGAGTTTCTCGGTTGCCCAGGTGCCGCCCAATAGCTTAACCAAATGATGGATCGACTCCGGCTGTTCCGGGGACGGCAACTCCGGCTGAGAAGAGTCGGTGGTGGCGGTTAGCTTCATCGCCACCGACGATTTGACTTGACAGGCGTGCAGCCGAACCTCGCGGTTGTGCGGCTGGCCGATAAGATGGCTTAAACTGTTGAGGATAACCTGGCGCAGTACCGTCCGGCTGCCATAAATAGGTGGCAATCGCTCCGGTAAATCGACAGTGAGCGAAACCTGGTGCTGCTCGGCCATAAGCTCGATGATCTCTAGCGAGCCTTCCAACGCCTCCAGCGGATCGATGGCCCGCCGTCGGGCGCGAAAACGCTCAAGTTCATCTTCAAGCATATTAGTGGTTTCCGGTGAGGGTTTGGCTTCCGGCACTTTCTCTTGCAGGTTGGCGGCCAGCATCTCCGTGGCCTTTTGCTGCTGCCGGAAAAATTGGCGGCGGCTGTAGCCCAGTTCTTGCATAATATCGGCTAAGGGGCGTTCTTCAACGTAGCGATAAACCAGCAGAAGGTAATATTCGGCGCGGGAGGTGCCGGATGTTGAGGCCGCAGGGGGGTGCAGTTCCTCAATACTTTCAAGCAGCAAACGGTGCAGGCGTTGGGCTTTTTGGATAGTGTCTTTTTCGTCCGGCCAATAAAGCCGAACCAGCCCGTGCTTTTCAAGATGGCCGTAATCATACAGATGATTCAGCGCATCGCGCACCTGCTGAAAAAAATCACTTTCGGCAGACATAGAATATCTCTCCTTTGAGTGTTTCCACTCAAGTCATTATAGCACAATCGTGTGCCAGAAAAAACTTGGCACTATTTTGGCACTGGTCAGGCATAAATCCGTTGAATCCGCTGTGAATTCATGTTACGATTTAATCGAACAGTCAAATTGGTGGCCACCCCGCGACTTAAAATTTCTTTTCAAAGCAGCAAAGATAAGCAACCATAGTTGGAGGAGTAAAATGATTTACAACCCCAGTAGGAAATCCTTGATTGTGTTATTTTCATTGTTTGTGGCCTTAAGTGTGGTCATTACCGGCTGTGGCGGGGCAGCCCCCGCAGCGCCCGCTAACGACGAACCGGCCGAGGAAGAAGCCGCCGAGGCTCCGGCCGCGGCTGAAGAAGAAGCTGTTGAAGAAGAGGCCGCCGCCGAAGAACCGGCCGCTGCCGAAGGCGATGCTTCGGCATTGCGCATCGCCTGGTGGGGATCGCAAGATCGCCACGACCGGACGATCAAAGTCATTGAAATGTATGAGGCCGAAAATCCCGGTGTCGATGTCACCTTCGAATTCTCCGGTTGGGAAGATTACTGGACCAAGATGACAACCCAGGCCGCCGGTAATAACCTGTCCGACGTTATGCAGCAAGATTATGCCCGCCTTGAAGAATGGGTTAGCCGCGATTTGATGCTGCCGCTAGATGACTACGTCGAGTCGGGTGTGATCGATCTAAGCGGTATTCCGGACGCCAGTATCGACGGTGGTCGTATCGACGGCACCTTGTACGGCATCAACCTCGGCAACAACTCGCAAATGGTTGTCCTCGACGTTGACGCTTTCGAAAAAGCCGGTATCGACCTGCCGGAGCAAGACTGGACCTGGGAAGAGTTTGAAGAGATCGCCATGAAGCTGCACGAAGAGCTAGACATCTGGGGCATCGGCCTGGGCTTAACCAACGAGCAGCTCTGGAAATCGCTCTATCTGGGCCACGGCGAGTGGGCTTACTCGGATGACGGCACGACTTTAGGTTATGCCGATGACCAAATCTTTGTCGATTACTTGAGCATGTTACTGCGCCTACAAGACGCCGGTGCCATGCTCAGTCGCCAAGATGAACTGGCCCAGTACATGGGCGTTGGCCCCGAAAATGATCCGATTGTTGGTGGCGATGCCGCGATGGCTATCTACTGGAGCAACCAGATCACCGCTATTCAAAACGCAGCCGGTGAAGATCGCAACTTTGCGCTGATCCACCTGCCCCGACCCGAAGGCGGTTCGGCGTCAAACTACCTCAAGCCGTCGATGTTCTTCTCCATTACCAAACAAGGCAGCAATCCTGACGAAGCCGCCAAGTTTATCAACTACTTCATCAACGATGCCGCCGCGAACGAAGTTCTCTTAGCCGAACGTGGTGTGCCGGTTTCGCCGGAAATTCAAGAGGCTCTGGAGCCGCTGCTGGGCGCACCGCAACAAGCCGCCTTTGATTTCGTGAAGCGCGTTGAAGAAGACAACAGCCCCATTCGCCCGCCCGATCCCGCCGGTCACGCCGATATTGTGGCTAACGTCTGGCACCCGGAAGTGATCGACCCCGTAATGTTTGGGCTGATAACCCCCGAAGAAGCTGCTACTGTCCTGCGCGATATGAGCACCGAAATTCTTAGCCGCCAACCATAAATTCCCATCTCCCGGTGACAGTCACCGCTGCGTGGCTGTCACCGGAATTAAGGAAGAATGGTTTCTCCCTAATCTTCCACCGTTTAGCTTTTAGGAGGATCATCGTGAGTAACACCACCGTCGATCAGACTTTGACGACCAAACCGTCTCTCGGCCAGCGGCTTAAGAACCTATTTACATCCAAAAAATCGGGCGTACGACGACACCACAATCTGGCCGGCTACCTCTTTATCTCCCCCTGGCTCTTTGGTTTCATTACGTTTGTTCTGCTGCCGATTGTAGCGTCCTTTGTACTGGCCTTTACCCGCTACGACATCCTATCGCCGCCCGAATGGGTTGGGCTACAAAACTTCGAGCGCATGTTTACCGGCGACGCCCGCTACTGGCGCTCGGTGCGGGCCACCTTCTACTACGTCTTTACGGCCGTGCCGCTGCGCCTGGTTTTTGCTCTGGCCGTGGCTATGCTGCTTAACACCGCCCGCCGGGGTGTTAGCCTTTACCGGGCCGTCTATTACGCCCCGTCGATTGTGGGCGGCAGTGTGGCTATCGCGGTCATGTGGCGCGAGATTTTCGGCAACGAAGGCGTGATTAACTTTTTGCTCTATCTCATCGGTTTGCCGCCCGTCTCCTGGTTGGGTAATCCCAGTACCGCTATTTGGGCTTTGATTGCCCTGGCCGTGTGGCAATTTGGTTCGCCGATGCTCATCTTTTTGGCCGGTCTCAAACAAATTCCCACCGAATATTACGAGGCCGCTGCCATTGACGGAGCCGCAGCCTGGTCGAAGTTTCGCAACATCACACTGCCCCTTCTCACCCCGATTATCTTCTTTAATCTGGTAATGCAGGTCATCAACGGTTTTATGGTCTTCACCCAGGCCTTTATCATCAGCGGCGGCACCGGGCGTCCGCTCGATACCACGCTCTTTTACGCGCTCTACCTTTATATTCGGGCCTTTACCACCTTTGAGATGGGTTACAGTTCGGCGATGGCCTGGGTTTTGCTGTTAATCATTGCCCTCTTTACCGGCATCATCTTCAAATCGTCGTCAAATTGGGTATTCTACTCGGGAGACAGTTAAAATGAGCACCATGAGTACACAACCAACGTATGTTCCTAAAACCTCCTGGTGGGGCAAGAAGATAACCAAGACCCTTATTTACCAGATCAGCGTCTTTCTGCTGGGCGTTGTCATGATTTACCCCATCTTGTGGCTGTTTGCCAGTTCGCTCAAAGCCCCGGATGAGATATGGACGAATGTCTCGTCGCTCATCCCCAACAACCCGACGTTTGAAAACTACGCCAGCGGCTGGGCCGGATTTGGCGGCGTGACCTTTGCCACCTTTTATCTCAACTCCTTTATCTACGCCGGTGTCACGACCATCGCCACCGTGTTGTCATCTGCCGTGGTGGCCTACGGCTTTGCCCGTATCCGCTTTTTCGCCCGCTCCTTCTGGTTTACGTGTATGATTTTAACGCTGATGCTGCCTATTCAGGTGCAGATTATCCCCCAGTACATTGTCTTTAGCTGGCTCGATTGGATCAACACCTTTATTCCCTTACTGCTGCCTCGCTTCTTCGGCAACCCGTTCTTCATCTTCCTGATTATGCAGTTCATTCGCGGCATTCCCACCGATCTCGATGAAGCCGCCGAGATTGATGGCTGTAGCAAAGCCGGTATCTTCTTCCGCATCATCTTGCCCCTAACCCAACCCGCGCTCGTTACCACCGCCATCTTCGCCTTCTACTGGACCTGGGACGACTTTCTCACGCCGCTCATCTACCTAAACGACATCAAACTGTTCACCGTCTCCGTCGCCCTACGCTCCTTCTCCGACCCGTCCGCCGCCACCAACTGGGGCGCTGTCTTCGCCATGTCGGCCCTGTCACTTGTGCCGGTCTTCGTCCTCTTCGTGATGTTCCAGAAGTATCTGGTCGAAGGTATCAGCACCAGTGGGTTAAAAGGATAAATGAGAAGTAGGGAGTAGGGAGTAAGGATTAGGGGAGTACCCCTACTACCTACTACCTACCCCCTACCCCTATTCAGTAATCAACGAGAGAAACCATGAACCAACGTAAACGCTATGCCATCGTCGGCACCGGCGCGCGAGCCGGGATGTTTGTCGATGCCTTAACCACAACCTACCGCGACGTAGCGGATTTGGTCGCCTTTTGCGACCTCAGCCAGACCCGTATGGACTGGTACAACAACAAACTCGCCTCAACCCTCGACCTTGAACCGCGCCCCACCTACCACGCCGATCAGTTCGACCGGATGATTGCCGAAACTAAGCCCGATACCGTCATCGTCGCTACCATCGACTGCACGCATCACGCATATATCGTCCGGGCCATGCATCTGGGCTGCGACGTCATCACCGAAAAGCCGATGACCACCGACCTGGAAAAGCTGAAAGCCATCTACCAGGCTATCGACCAGACCGGCCGCTCGCTGCGGGTGACCTTTAACTACCGCTATGCCCCGGCCTACACCCAGTTCCGCGAGTTGATTATGAACGGCGCGGTTGGCCAACCACGGCTGGTCGATTTCTCCTGGATGCTCGACACCAGCCACGGAGCCGACTACTTCCGCCGCTGGCACCGCGAAAAAGAGAACAGCGGCGGCCTGATGGTCCACAAAGCCACCCACCACTTCGATTTAGTCAACTGGTGGATCGACTCCTACCCGCAAGATGTTTTCGCGCTGGGGTCACTCGGCTTTTACGGGGCGCAAAATGCCGCCGACCGGGGCGAAAGCTACAGCTACAGCCGCTACACCGGCGTACCCGAAGCCCAGGACGATCCCTTTGCCCTCTTCCTCGATCAGCAGCAGGCGCTACAAGGGCTGTACCTGGAGGCCGAAGCCGAAACCGGCTACATCCGCGACCGCAACGTCTTCGGCGAGCCGATTACGATTGAAGATACGATGACCGTCAATGCCCGCTACCGTAACGGCGCACTGCTGTCTTACAGCCTGGTTGCCTATTCGCCCTGGGAAGGGTTGCGTGTCGCCGTAACCGGCACCCAAGGCCGCGTTGAAATGGACATCGAAGAAAACATCACCCACCTGATGGGCGACGGTCAGGCTGCCGATGCCAAAGCCAGCAAAGGGGCCTTCAAACAAGCCCGCATGCGCGTCTTCCCGATGTTCGAACAAGGCTATGAAGTGGATGTACCCGCCGGTGACGGTGGTCACGGTGGAGCCGACCCGGTTATGTTGGAGCAGATTTTCTCGCCCAACCCACCACCCGATCCGTTCCATCGCGCCGCATCCCACATCGACGGAGCCGCCTCGGTGTTGGTCGGTATCGCCGCCAACCAGGCCTTCCGCACCGGTCAGCCGGTTCACATCGACGATCTGTTCTCGCTGACTCCGGCCCAGTCCGCCAATGGCCGCCAGCGGGTTCGGTAAGAACGCGCTAAATCCATCATTCGGAGCGACAAAGCTCGCTTTGTCATACTCGTAGGGCAAGGTCTAGCGCGGCAGAAGGTTCGATCACAGTCGCGATCATAAGGTCTAGCGCGCCGAAAGGTTCGATCACGATCGTAATCATAAGGTCTAGCGCGG
>JAGRBZ010000440.1:3845-6858 GCA_020433805.1 Anaerolineae bacterium | reverse complement strand
ACCCTCAAAAACCGGTTCGCCCTTCGATCGCGATCAACTGCTGCAAGACCGCTATCGGCGGCTCAAAATATTGGGGCGGGGCGGCTTTGGCGCAGCATTTCTCACCGAAGATACCAAACTCAACCGGGCTTGCGTCATCAAACAATTGCTTACCTTCGGCAAATCATCGCGAGAGGTAGCCCTTTACCGCGCCAACTTCGAGCGCGAAGCCAAGCTGCTGGTGGCCCTCAACCATCCCGGCCACCCCAACATCCCCGAAATTTACGACCACTTCTCAGAAGGCGACAGCAACTATCTGGTTATGAAATACATCGAGGGCCGCAATCTACACGATGTTCTCGACCAGAGTCAAGACAAGCCCTGGCGCGAAGCCGTTCGCTACGCTATCGATGTGTGCAGCGCCCTCGATTATATGCACAATCATGGCGACGAGCCGGTGATGCACCGCGATGTAAAACCGGCCAACATCCTTTTGGGCGATGATGGCCGCATCTGGCTGGTCGACTTTGGGTTGGCCAAAGCCAATCCGGTCACCGATGACAATAAGGATGACTCGAAAGAGGAAACGCGTGCCTACGGCAGCGTCGGCTACAGCCCTTTAGAGCAGTGGTTTGGCCAGGCCCGCCCCCCCTCCGATGTATATGCAGTGGGTGCTACAATCCATCATTTGATCACCGGTATTAGCCCCTTGGACGCCTACGAAGGCAAATCGAACATTCTCAAAATTAAAGAACTTCACGGTAAGTTCACCCCCATCCGCAAGATCGATTCGTCACTACCCAAAGAGCTAGAGCTGATTATAGCCAACGCCACCGACCCCAACCCGGAAAAGCGCCCGACGCCTGTGCAATTACGTGAGCAGTTGCGCGCCCTCATTTCGGGTGCTCAACAAGCCGCCCTGTTCACCTTCAAAAATGGTGAGTCGGCCCAAACGGTATACGAACTGGTTGACCTGTGCGAACAAAACCAGCGCGAAGCAGAAGCCTACCTCCAGCAGGGCGATTTCGAACGCTGGTTCTTGCTCATCAACCGCAACGATCTGGCCGATGCCGCCCGTAAAGCGATAAAAGAGGAAGACGACCCGGCTGACAATTTAGAGCGCTTCTTGCAACTGCTGGTGCCGAACCTCTTTCTCCGGCGTTTACGCAAAGCAACGGTTCGGGTTAGTTGGGGGATAGCGCAATTTGCTGTCATTGCGGCGGTAATTCTAATTCCGCTAGCCATTTGCGGTTCATACATCGGGGCCTGGTTCTTGCAGCGGTCGATAGCCACGGTGGATTGGCCATTCAACACCCTTAGTGCAGAAGAAGAAAATATTTATGACGAGGCATTTTTAACCGACAAGTTAGACGGGGTTGCCGGAGCGTATCTCGGCAATGTGCAGGTCGATACCCGCTCGCCCGATAATGTCTATCTAAATGGCGTGTTGTGGGGCTTATCCGTTCAAATGCCAATGACGTTAACGCTGCAATCCGGCCGGCCCCGTTTTGAACTATCCCACTTAAACGACTATCCGCTTTATCTTTTGGGCGACAATTTATCTAACGGCGTCAACAGCGGCGTGGATGAGGCCTTTCGGTCTAGTCCGGTTGACATCTCCGGCTTATCCGTTAATGACGAAGCCATTGTATTTTCGGTTGTCGAAAGTGACGATCCCGACCGGCCACGTTTTGCCACCGCCACCCCCACGCCCACGGCTACGCCCGTTCCTCCACCAACCCCAACGCCCGTTCCGGTAACGCTCGTCGTGGTTTCGAACGAACTTGATACAGACGTTATCGTAGAAATTGAGGGCAATAATTGTTGCGACACTTTTAATTTAGCCGCCAAAGGCACATATGTCTTAGAGCCACCTTCCGGCGAATATCGCTACGTGGTTCGATACGTCGGCGGTCAAATTGCGGCACAAGGACAAGAAACGTGGACGCTCAACAAAGCTTATCGCCTACGCATTGGCACGGAAGCCCAGCGGCAGGAGATCGAGGCATCGCGACCGGGGGGGTAAGGCGAATCACACAGGTGTACGGTGTACCACATCCTGCAAAGTCTTTGCCTACTTCTTACTCCCAACTTCCTCTTCCGTGGATAGCAGGTTATCATCAGCAATGGCCTCCGCAGGCTCGACATCAGACAGAGCAGACTGATCCATACGGGGTACAACCTCGCCGCTTTCCCGTTCGATGATGACAAATCCCCACTTCTGCAGTTCAAATGAAACTTCACGGTCGAATTGGGTGAGCACGAGCATCATGGACGCTATCCGTATCGAAATAGACAAATGACGGAAGGCTTCAAGCCCTGCGTCTCGGCTGGCACGGCGCTGCTCAACGGCACTGTGATACGCCGCAATATTGACCGCCAAAGCATCGCGCACCCGTTTCACGGTTGTCAGATCGGGACCGGAAAAGCGTTCTTCAGCCGGGCGGCGCTCTTCTTGGGCAACGTAACGTTCCAACAGCGCCAGCTTACCTCGGCGCGAGTGAGGCCGCACCAGCACTCCGGTAGACTGTTTGATCGGAAATCCCCACGCCTCGGTTTGTACCGAACCCTGACGTGAAGCCTCCCTCATCGTTCGATGAACTTCCTGACACAAAAGGTCAACCTGGGCATCAAGCTGCTGAAGCGCCCGCAATGCGATAGCACATTGAACTTTACCGGCGTGATAACTGTTATACAAAGGCATACATGCAGACAGTTCACGCATAACGATGGAGGCTATACGAGACTGTTGCTCGGGGGGGAGCGATTGATCATACCGTATAAAGGTAAAAGCCAGGTCGATCCACGCGTCCCATTGGTAAGTGCGAGGAAAATAGAGGGTATACGGACTATCGAGGGATAAACGTATGACATACATAGTTCTTCTCCGGGTTCTTGATTTGGTGTTTGAAATCGCGTTGTAAAGAGTGCGGAAGTTAGAATCATTGTACCCACAATACGATTAATTGTCTACATCAACAGCAATTCTCAGCATGACCTAAGATTGGTCCCGTTTTTGTTTTTTGGTCGAGAA
>JAGRBZ010000440.1:0-3811 GCA_020433805.1 Anaerolineae bacterium | reverse complement strand
TTTTAATACAACGTTGATAAGGAAACTGGACCCATCTATCTTTAAAGTGAGAATTGCTGCTACATCAACGGTCTTTTTCGATGGCTATCGTTTTCATTCCTTCATCTCTATAGCTTCCTTCCTACTACCGGTTTAGACATCAAGATAACGGCTTACGCACCCTCATTTTGTTTAACGTTTTTAACCCCTAATCGATTGTGTTATACTAATTACAAGGCAACTCCCAACCCCACCGACAAAACATTGTGAAAATGGGCAGCATTTGTGCAGCTTAAAAGGTGACCATCACTTGAACAAGCTCAATTGATCGCTTGGAGGGTCAGTTGACAGTCACTTTTTAATGAAAATGAGCGTTCATTTGCACCAAACAGGTCGATTTAGTGCCTGTAAGTAACTGTCACCTTTTGAACTGCGTAAGTTCTAAACAAATCAAGGTTAGGAGAACGTGATGGGTACATGGTTAACTTCACGCATCTACCAGAATATGGAACCCTCGATTGACATTGACCGGCAGTTAGCGAACCTGGAACCCCTGGTTCCGTTGGTCTTGGGTATCCACGGTATCATAACTCTTTTTTTCCTACGCAGCGGATGGTGGCGGTGGAGCATCGTTATCAGCATACTGCTGTTATGCCTGTGGGCAAGAATCCCCCGGGGGAAAACCCAACCATTACGCGTTATGCGGGCCGCCTTGCTCATTGGTTTAACCTGGCTGTTGCTCTACAACAGCGGGGGAACCGGCAGCCCATTCTTCATCTGGTACTTTTTACTGATAGCCGTGTACCCCTTGCTGCTACCGGCTCCATTTAGCCTTGTCGTGTTGGGCGCTATACCGCTAACCTACCTCCTGTTGTGGCCGATAACAATTCACCCCAGACCCTTACCCTTATTGAGCGTGCTGTCGCGCTCTATTCTTCTCTTATTTCTAGGCTGGTTGATATGGTCACTGGCCGCCACGCTCATGCGCTACGCTCGCAAACGGGAACAAAGCGAACGCCGGCTGGCCCTGGCTATGGAAGCGTCGGGCATGGTCGTTCATGAGTTTTTCATTCCATTCGATGACGCTCCCTATCGCAGCGATAAATGGGCCTCTATTTTAGGCTATGACGATGCCGATTTACCCGCCCGTTCGGAAGAACGTCTGGAATGGATAGTCCAGCATATGCATCCCGATGATGTGGCAACGGCGCTGCAAGAATATGCCGACTTTACCGAGGGTCGAACCAAGAAATACCGTTACGAGCGCCGCATGCAACACAAATCGGGCCGCTGGGTTTGGATTAGCGGCTATGCCATTGCCCTAAAGCGCGATGAAGAGGGCCGGCCAACCCATGTTTTAGGAACGATGCAAGATATAACCCGCCGCAAACAGGCCGCTCAGGAGTTACATGCAACCCGAAACCGATTGGCCGGCATCATAAACTCGGCAATGGATGGGATTATTACCATCGACGCCGAACAACGTATCGTTCTGTTCAACACCTCGGCCGAGGAAATGTTTGACCTGCCGGTAGATGAAGCCCTGGGGCAAACGCTCGACCGTTTGATTCCGGAACGGCTCCAGCAGATACACCAGCAGCACGTAGAGCGTTTCGGCCAGGCCAAGATCACCAACCGCCTCATGCATCATGAGCGGGGCCACGTTACCGGGCGACGGGCTAACGGAGAAGAGTTCCCCGTTGAAGCCTCTATCTCACAGACGCGTATCGACGACCAGCCGCTTTACACGGCTATCCTGCGCGATATTAGCGAGCGCATACAGACCGAAACCCGGCTTCAGTACCAGGCCAATCTCCTTGAAAACGTGTCGGATGCCATTATTGCTATCGATTTAGACTTTATCATCAAAAGCTGGAACAAAGCCGCCGAAGCCATGTACGGCTGGTCAGCCGTAGAAGCCGTGGGCAAGTCGACAGCGATCCTAAACACGCACTACCTTGATAGCAATCGAGAAGAAATACTGAGACAGTTTCAACAAAACGGACGCTGGCAAGGCGAGGTTGTGCAGTATCACAAAGACGGTACCCCGGTTGATATTTTAGCCTCAACAACCTTCCTAAAGGATAAAGAGGGCCGCCCTATAGGTGCCATTTCGGTCAATCGAGATATTACCGAGCGCAAACAGGCCCAAGAAGCCCTACGCCACAGCGAACAGATATTACAACTTTTTGTTGAAAACGCGCCGGCCGCCATTGCCATGTTCGACCGCGATATGCGCTACATCGCCGCCAGCCGTCGCTATTGTATTGATTACAATCTGGGTGACCAACCTTTAATTGGCCGCTCCCATTATGAGGTTGTACCCGAACTAACCGAACAAGAGAAGGCCGTCCACCGGCGCTGCCTGGCCGGTGCCACAGAAAAAGCTGATGAATACGCCTTTACCCTGGCCAACGGCACAATCGTTTGGTTGCGATGGGAGGTTCACCCCTGGTATGAACGCAGCGGTGAAATCGGCGGTATTATATTTTTTTCCGAGATGATTACCGAACGCAAACTGGCTCAGGAAGCGTTGATCGAAAATCAACGGCTGCTGCGAGAAGCGCAAGAGTATGGCCGGGTGGGTAGTTGGGAACTGGATCTGGTCCACAACGAGTTTCATCTCTCCGATGTTTTTATGGATTTCCACGGATTGAGTCGAGACACCTACACCCCCGAAGAAATGTATGCCTTTCTTTTCCCTCAAGATGAAGTGCTGGTAAACCAAGCTTTTGAAAAGGCCATGGCCGACCAGGAGTATGATGTTATTCACCGCATCTATCGGGCCGATACCGGCGAAATCAGATGGGTTCACGGCCGGGGGTCGTTGGTGCGCAGCGAGGCGGGGACCCCTTTGCGAGTAGTGGGTTCATCGCAAGACATTACCGAGCGTAAACTGGCCGAGGAAGCCTTACGTGAGAATGAAATGCGTTTCCGGGCCATTTTCGAGTATGCGGCGGTGGGTATCGCCCTGATCAAACCCGATAACCAATGGCTTCGAGTCAACAAGAAGTTGTACACGATGTTGGGCTACAGCCGCGAAGAGCTGCTGACCTGCACCATTGATGAAATTACACACCCCGATGACCGAACCGTTGATCGGGACAAGATGCAGAAACTCCTGGCCGGGCATATTGAAACCTATTCTCTAGAAAAACGCTATCTCCACCAAGATGGCTCGATTGTTTGGGGGCACCTGACGGTTTCTCTGGTTCGCGATGCGGCGGGTGAGCCTGATTATTGCATCTTTGTTATGCAAGATATTACCGAGCGCAAAAACCTGGAGGAACAGTATTATCAAGCCCAAAAGATGGAAGCCATCGGCCACTTAGCCGGAGGCATTGCTCACGATTTCAACAACATTCTGGTACCCATTATGGGCTACGCGGAACTGGGCCTGGCTCGTGTGCCCCCGGATGAACAACTGCATACCGACCTTGATCTTATTCGCCAGGCGGCCGAGCGCGCCGCCAACCTGACCCGCCAAATTTTGGCCTTTAGCCGCAAACAGATTTTGCAAATGCAGTTGCTTCATCTCAATCCGCTCATCATTGACTTTCAAAAGATGCTGCAGCGGTTGATTGGCGAGGATATTATCTTACAAACCTTCCTAACACCCAATCTCCACCCGATAAAAGCCGATAAAGCCCAACTGGAACAAGTGCTGCTCAATCTGGCTATCAATGCCCGCGACGCCATGCCCGCAGGCGGCCACCTCGAGGTGAACCTCGAGGCCGAAGATGCCGGCGGCAAAACCTTCGCGAAGCTGACCGTGCGCGACAGCGGCGTCGGCATCCCGGCCGACGTGTGCACCCGCATCTACGAACCGTTC
>JAGRBZ010000439.1 GCA_020433805.1 Anaerolineae bacterium | reverse complement strand
TCGAGGTCGCGACCGGGATGTTTGAAAAGGCAGCAGCCTCGGCAGCCACCGGATTGCTGCTTGAGAATGAACCCGATGGAGCCTGAACGAGCAGTGCCGGAATGGTCACCACCGGGATAGAGTCGTTGAGATAGGCCAAATTCACGGCTTCATTGGCAGCCCATGCAAATTGACCGTTGGGAGCAGCTACCAGCCACCAGTTGCCGTCGCTGTTGCGCCCCACAATCTGCAACGTTTCGCCACGCGGTAGACGGCCAATTTTAGGATAAATCGTGTCCGGCCCGCTGCGCAGATTGACGGCGTCGGTTTCGGCCATAATCATGGGCCGGGGCGGGGTGGGCGTAGGAGTAACCACGATAGTAGTATACTGAACGGCGTTGACTTTCTCCGCCAACGCGCCGAGCTTTAATCGCAACTGGTCGATCTCTTCCGGCGAGGTCGATATCTGTATCACGGATGACAGGGTTGTGGCCGGTTCTTCGGTCTGATTGAACAGACTCAGGCTCACCAAATTGGTCGAGGCGCAAATGGCGCAGAAGGCCAGCACCGCAAATAGGGTACCGAAGGTGACTACCATCCCCACTTGGGTACCGCAGCCACCGATGATAAATTTGCCGGTATTACTTCGCCAAAACGGATTGATCATTCCGCACCTTCAATAGAGTAGCTGTCTATGGTTGAACTTCGCTTAGGAATGAGGAAAAACTAGGGCAACGGAGTCGCGTAAGGGGTAATTAGTAAATAGCGATTGAATAACCAATTACCAATTACTAATTACCCTTTGAGCAGATTGAGAGAATTATCTGTTCTTCATCCTGAGCGTATCTAAAAATTCACTTAATTCTGATAATAACTGTCGGCCCGTTCAGAGACGCCGGCTTGCCAGACTCGACCCGGTAGCCAGGGATACCATTTTTGGCCTTCGTGGCTGGCGCTTAGGGTGTAGATGCCGGTGGCCTGCCGGCCTTCGCCGAACACGTTGTAAACGTAAGTGATGCCGTCAGCCGGTTCGCCGGGATGGGCGTTAACCAGCAGCCGCCCATCCTGTGTCCAGCGGGGGGCATCGGTTTGCAGCCCGTCGGGGCCTTCCAAATAAAATATTTCGCCGGTTGCGATGTTGATCAACCCTACAGAGTGACACAAATTACAGAATGGCGGTTTGATTTCTTTCACAAAAGCCAGATATTGGCCATCAGGTGACCACACGACGCCGCCCAAGGGGCGATCTTCATTGGTGTCGGCCACCCACTCGGTGGGGTGAGAGCCGGCAGCGCGAAACGTGTAGAGCTTGATGCTTTCGGTCAGGGCGATTTGATCACCATCGGGGGAGAAACTGGCGCTTTGGGCCGGGATCATCAACTGCCACTTGATAGTCTGGTAAGCGGGTGTGTCTTCTACGAATTCGCGGCCGGCGTCCGCGCCGGGGGTGGGTGTTCCAACGGGTGGGGCCGGTGTGGGTGTTGCCACAGGCCCAGCCGGAACCGTAGGTGACAGCATCGCTACCGGGCCACTAGCAGCGGGCTGGCCGAGCTGTGACGGGATCGATGCTACGGGAATGGTTGTATCAGCATTGAGCACAGTCGCCGACTCATTGGCCACCCAGGCGAAGCTTCCATCCGGCATCGCTACCAGCCACCAGGTTGCATCGTTACTGCGGCCCGTAATGTTCAAGCGCTCTCCCACCGGCAAAATGCCGACTTGGCCGTATTCGGTGCCGGGACCATCATACAAAACCACCTGATGCTGGGCGGCCACCACAAGCGGATCGCCAACAGACTCAGCCGGAATATAGGGAAGCGTTGAGGCATTGGCCGGGATGATATCAAGTTCAACCAGCAGCCGATCGACCTCAGAGATAAGTGATTGCACCTCCGGGTTGGGTGCCGACGGTTGAAATGACGCCTGTTCGACCGGGGCAGAGATCGGCTGCTCGGCAATATCACGGCTGAGGTTGAGGGTTAGCATATTGATAAAGGCACAGAGACCGCAGACCATAACCAGAGCCACAAGTCCGGCAGTGGTTAATAATAGCCCAATCTGCGCGCCACAGCCGCCGATAATGAGTTTGCCGAAATTGCTCTTCCAAAACGGGTACATTATTTTCTCCACCAGTCGTTGATGGAGCGGCTGTCCATAAAGGTTCCTTTATCACGAACAGCGATAATGATTTCATCGGAAGCGGCGACACCTACAGGTGTATCGAGCGTGAGACCGATGACATCATTGCCTGTGGCTTCGTTGTAGGTAGATAACAGGTTGGGGTCAACGTTTAGCCCCTGATAGTGAATGGCATACCCTTGGGCAACCGTGCCGTCGCGTGTGTAGGCGAACGTCAGGCTGTCTTCGGAAGCATACAGGACAACCGCGTAGGTGGTACCGTCATAAATAGCGGCTCCTGTGGGAGGGATGAAGATAGGGTCACCGGGGGTGGTTTCAACCCCTATCACAATTGAGGAGCCATCTTCGATTAGGTCGCTCTTGCAGTTGCAGCCCCAATCCCAGTTATGAACGCCGTAGGTTTCCACGATCTTGCCGTCAAAAACGGCCCCCAAATTGGGCGCACCCGGATCGATGCCGGCCCCGACGTCCTTAAGTTCAGCTTCCTCATCGATGGGCGTAGGCTCGCGTAGGGTTAAATTGAGGTCACCATGTTCGGCAGCCGGTCGTTTGTCACGCTCACCGTCCAGAGGGATGAGATCATAGGTGTTGGAAGAGGTGGCGGGCGGAGAAAAAGACTCGGCGGCAGCGGATTGATCTTCGGCAGTGCGAGCACCTGCGGCTCGCGCATCCGGGTTTGTGCCTGAGGCTGTCGGAGCATCGGCCGTATTGGCATCAGATTGAACGGCATTCGCTTCTTGAATTGAGGATTCGCGCTCAACCGCCGGTTCACCGATGGCGACCGCCGGGGGAACACTGGTCGGCGAGATAACCGGAATCGGAGTCGCACCACTACCGCTGGAAGGCAGCACTGCCGGCGTGGGGGTGGGAGCGTTTAAGTTCACAGGCGGATTGATTTGGGCCGGTGCTGCCGAGCTGTTGGGCGGAGCCGCAGCCGCTGATTGGGTAGCGATGGCAGCCAGTGTGGCAAATTGGGACATAAGCTCAGAATCGGCTGGAGCCGCGACTGCGGGGGCATTGGTCGAAACCGGTGTAGGAGCGCTGGCAATGTTGGAAGCGGGTGCCGGCAGCGGCGTTTGGGTAGGAACCGCTACCTGAAACGTATTCGGGATAGAAACCGGCATCTCAATTTGGTTGTTATTTTTGCGGGTTATGGAAAGTTGTAACCCGGCTAACTGCCAGCTTAGATATGCGTTCAAGGCAATCGAGACAGCCAAAAGGGCCATCATCACCAGGGATAAAATAGTAGTAAAACTTAATGATATGCCCCACACAAACCAAAGCAAACAGGAACCAAGCCGTCCATCTTGCTCCACTGATTTTACTTCAACTTCGTCCGCCATAACCTTCTCCTCTTGTTATCAGGGAAACACTTTAACGGTGGCGCTTAAATTTCCCCTTTGAGTGTTCTTATGGAATCACGATGTATATGTGGAAAATCCACTATACAGTACTATAAAAGTCTTTTTGTTGACTTAAACCAACGCAAATATTTGGTTAGAACTTTTCTTTACTATCCAGCGCATTGCTGCCACCCGCCTTGCCCGTCAAGACAGATAATAACGGTTTGATCATTTAGAATAAAGGCGATTTTTTCAACATAGTCGCCTTTTTCAACCACGGTAAAGAATGTAACCGAGCGCGTCACGCCCGGCTCCGGCCCCGAGCCTTCGTAACCATAATAACAAGGCTGCACGCTCTGGCCGTTAGCGGTGGTGAAACTGATGGGCCAGTTGTCGGGTATTTTGGTATCGGAATTGTTGGTGAGCAACAGTTCGACGTTAAATCCGCGATAGTTGGGTTTGGTATCGTCAAAATCCTGGGTAGCCCAAGCCGTGCAGGGATCGCCTCGATCCCAGCCCCACGGCTCCTCATAGCGATGCTGGCTGCCGATCTCCAGCACGTAGAGGCCGTCGTCATTGCGGGTGAGGTCGGTCACACCCCCGGGCTGGGCCTCGCCCGGCTGACCGGGTTGGCCGGGCGCAAGGCCATATTCCAATTGGGTAATCAGCCACTGTCCATTCATGTTCTCCAGTATGTATGTCCCCTGATCGGGGTAGAGCACGCCATCCTGCACGACACCTTGGTGGGTGGCGATGGCCTGGTTGCCATCGATCTGAATTGTCAAATCGACCAGCGTGAGCGATGATACACCCGAGGAGAAGAAAGCCTGGTAGCGGCGTTCGATATTGGCCCAGCCTTGCCAGACCGTATCGTCGCTGGAGTCATCAGGCGTGCCGCTGTGGTCGATAACCACAGCATTGGGAGCAAACAATGTTTCAAGCAGGGCAATGTCTTGGGTCATTGCGGCGTTGACTTCATTAAGAATCACGTTTCGTATCGCCTGCGGATCGGCTGCTGGGGCCGCCGGATCGATAGCTGTAATGGTGGTCGCCTCCGGAAGCGGAGCGTTTCCACCCTGGCTGGCTATTTGTGTGGCCCGTACGGCTGCATCGATTGTGACCTGCAAGTCCACTTGGGCCTGCTGAGTTGCAGCCACGCCGGCAGCGACGGTCGCCTCAACATTGCCACCGGCACCACCTACACCGCAAACTATCATCGTTGCAGGCAGAAAAAGTATGGCCAAGGCCAATCCCGTATGTGAAAAAACCTTTGAGTGGGTCGTCTGCACGACAAAGCCCTCCTCGTTCCTCATAATAATACCGTAGTTAGCTCTTCGTAGTTGATAGTCGGATATTCTTTTCGCGGTGTTGTCTCACGTTTAGACGAACTTATTTGAACACAGGTGGTTTGATTAGTTGGCTGGCTAGTTGGTTCGTTACTGGCCAATCAGCCGGCCGGCATTTTTATTTCTGTTGCTGCCGAAGGTGCGGATTTTATCGCACCCCTTTCGGATGTATGTTGCTTTTGTTTAATAGGAAATGTGGTCGATTTTGCGAGGGTTTCTAAGTGGTTTAAACAAAAAACGTGTAGCCCCTCTTGCAGGGGGGGCTACACGTTTCATCAGACTGTTAAATAGCTCTTATAATTATGACAAGCCGTAGCCTCATAGTAACACACTTTTACGATGATAGCAATGGATGAATTAAAATTTGTTGTAAATCTATTGATTCTTGACAAAAAAGTACAAATGTTCTATTATAATTCTGTTGTCACCTTTACGATCCCTTAAATCCATTCACCCATTCCCCCGCAATTGTGTACAAATTTTATTAGCCTATAGGAGAGCATAGCATGGCTGAATTTACGGAGTATAAACCGGGTACTTTTTGTTGGGTTGATCTTTCAACTACCGACGCCGAGGCCGCAAAGCAATTTTACTCAAAGCTATTTGGATGGAGTATCGTTGAAATGCCGATTCCCGACGGGACGACCTATACAATGTTTCAGGTACGCGGTAAAGATGTAGCGGCGCTTTATCCTATGGGTAAAGAGCAGCAAGCCGCCGGCGTCCCGTCCCATTGGATGTCGTATGTATCGGTTACGAGCGCCGATGATACCGCCGAAAAAGCGGCCTCGCTAGGAGCAGAGATTTTGGCCGGTCCGTTTGATGTTATGGAGTCTGGCCGGATGGTGATGTTTCAAGACCCCACCGGCGCTCAGGTAGCGGCCTGGCAGCCCAAAGATCATTTCGGTGCAGCTTTAGCGAATGAACCCGGCGCTTTCTGCTGGAACGAACTGGCTACCAAAGATGCGAAGAAGGCAACTGCTTTCTACACTCAACTGTTTGGGTGGCAGGCTGAAACGCAGGAAATGTCAGAGGGAATGGTCTACACAAGTTTTCGCAATGATGACCGGTACAACGGCGGTATGATGCAAATGAGCGAGGAATGGGGCGATATGCCCTCGAATTGGACGGTCTACTTTACGGTAGAAAGTTGTGATGAAAGCGTTGAGCGAGCGCAATCGCTGGGCGGCAGCGTTATGGTTCCTCCTAGTGATATTCCTGAGGTTGGCCGTTTTAGCATGCTTCAGGACCCACAAGGCGCGATATTTGCGATGCTTGAATTTCCCGACGTTGAGTAGGCTCAGACCCTAAAAACATATTGACAATAGTGAATATCGTCGAGACAGAGGCAGGCAAACGTCTGCCTTTTATTGTTTTTTAGCATAACCGAATCTCATCGGTATCTTTCACCTATACTATCCCTAATGGTATACTTGAAGCAACGATCTTATCCAGATATTTTTCTCTCTACGGATACCGACCATGACTTATCACGCTCATTCTTCCGCCACCCCTGCGCGTCCGCTTATCATCGGTGGCGGTATCGCCGGGTTAATGGCGGCTATTCACCTGGCCGAACGCGGTCTCAAGCCACTGCTTCTGGAAGCCGATTCGCAGTGGATGGGTGGTCGGCTCAAAGATGGACCGGTTGTCGAAATTGAACACCACGGTCAAATCTGGCATTTCCCCGGTGAGCACGGCGTGCATGGTATCTGGTCTTCTTACGTTAACTTCAAAGCTGTACTGAACCGCTACGACGTTTGTCCGGCGTTTATTCCTGCCCGTGAGGAAACCTGGATTTTTGGTCGGGGTCAGCGGGTTCGTAAAGCGGCTATCGGCAGCGCGATGCGGACCAGCTACATTCCCGCGCCGTTTCATTATTTGTTTCTCTTCCTGCGTCCCCGTTTTCTTAATATTTTGACCATACGCGATTTAGCCTCGATGTTTCGCGTTTTTGGCGCTCTACTATCAGCGATGTCAATCGACCCGCTGGCCGAACAAAAAGCGCTAACCGGTATGTCGCTGGCTGATTTTACCGCCGGTTGGTCGCCAACGATCCAAAAACTGTTTGC
>JAGRBZ010000043.1 GCA_020433805.1 Anaerolineae bacterium | reverse complement strand
GAGCGCATTACACCCCGCCGCTATGCCGAGTGTTACAAGCTGTGCCGCCGAGCTATCAAATCAGTTCCCGGCCACGAAAATGATCAGGTCGTTGTCGGTGCAATAGGACCGTGGAATGCCCAAACCCCTTATGAGGCCGATCCGATGGGCAAGTACCCGGCTAATCAGATTCCCGGCGCACCGGGTGACTATCCATACAAAGGTTTTTTTGGGAATTTCATCGTTTATATGCGCGATATTCTGCTAGCCATTGGTCGCGAAAATTGCGATGCCATTGCTATCCACGCATACACCCACGGTTATCTTCCACGTTTGGTGTTCAGCGAAGAGAAAATGGGAGCGCCCTTCCAAAATTATTACTACCATTTTCGTACCTACAAAAATCAGATGTATGCTATCCCACAGGCCTTTCAAGATTTGCCCGTTTACCTAACCGAGGCCAACGGCGATGTTGATCCCAACGGCGTCAGATGGCCCGATACCAACAGCGGGTGGATTAAAAATGCTTACCAAGAGATAAATGATTGGAATCAGAATAACAATCAGCAGATTCGCTGTATGATTTTATACCGCTGGTCGCGTGATGATGATTGGCACATCGACGGTAAAAGCCAGGTACAGCAAGACCTGCGCGATGCTATTGCGAAAAACTATAAATGGCGTGAAGTTGTGCCGCAGCCGCAGCCACAGCCACAGCCGCAGCCTCAACCCCAACCGCAGCCAGAAGTTGAAACAGCCTCGACCAAACCCATTACCCGGCCACCCGAACCGGGATACCGTACCCGCTATCTTAGCCACAATACGCCCACAACGGCCACAGCCGGACAAACGCTTACTGTTAACTTAACATTGCGCAATGCCGGAAGTTTCACCTGGGTAAAAGACGGCTCTAAACCATTCCGGCTGGGTTTTCAGTGGATAAATACGCAAGGACAAGGGGTCACTATTCCCACTCAGCTCGATTACAGGACATCACTGCCGCGCGATATTCCGCCTGATGGCGTTGTTACCCTAAAAGCACGATTGCGCACGCCCGATACGGCCGGAACGTACCAACTGCGCTGGGATATGGTGCATGAACTGGTGACCTGGTTTATTACGCAGGGCGATGCCGGTCTGCTGGTTAGCCCGATTACCGTTAGCCCGGCTGTCGTAGAGGAGAAGCCCGAGCCGGTTCCGCAGCCCAAACCCGAACCGACACCCAAACCGCAACCGACTCCTGTGCCGACCCAGGTGCAAATCCAAAACATCATCGAGCAGCTACCACAGCATGCTTCCAAACGCTACGCCCGACGTGAAACCAGCGACATCAAGCGCGTTATTATTCATCACACCGGTACGCCGGCCAATATCACGGTCCAGCGCATCGCCGAGTTTTTGGTCGATCGTCGCGATTTACCGGGTATCACCTATCATTTCTGCATCACCGACCAGGGGTTGGCCTACCAAACCCAGCCGTTGGTCGCTATGGCGGCCCACGCCGGCCAAAACAGTCGTGATAGCATTGGATTAGCCTTGATTGGCAACTTTACCGATGCCCCACCGCCGCAAGCCCAGCTTAACGCTACAGCCTTTGTGCTGGCTCAACTCCTGGGCCGACTAAAATTAACTACGAACGATGTCTTCGGCTATCAAGAAATTGAGCGCACGCAAAGCCCCGGTGCCACCTGGCCGAGCTGGAAACCGACGCTCTTAACCCTGACGAACAACCTGCTAACTTCGGATACAACGCCGGTCGAGCCCGAAGTCGACAAGCCTCCGGTTGATGACAGCCAACCTGTCACCGGCAAGCCCATCGAACATTATATGCTCTTTTGGCACCAAGGGCCGGACCATTGGGCCGAATGGGACTTGCGTGGAGCCATCGATTATATTGCCCGCTTCCCGGTAACGATGGGTTTCTCAGTAGAAGAAGCTAAACTGGCCAAAGCCGTGACCATTGTCGGCGGACCGGGGGGCGTACCGGCATCGGTGGATGCCACGCTCAGGGCTGCCGGCTGCAAGGTCGATCGTCTAGCCGGGGCCACGCAACGTGAAACCCGCGAAATGTTGGAAGCGCTGGTCTCGCAAGGAAAGCGATTTAGAAATTTACAGTAGCGGTGCAAAAGTACAAATTTAAGGAGTCAAGTTAGACCTGACAGGTTTTTTGAGATACTGTTACCTGTAAATCAAGGGACAAACGGGCTACGCCTTACTCGAAAGACATATTTGGAAACCTGTCAGGTCTTAACATCAGCTTGTCCCCTTTAGGAGATAACTATGCCATTACACCAAGGCGAAAATCCTTATATTTACGGCCTGCACGACATCGGCGGCGAGCATTTGATGATGGTTAACAATGAGGCTAAAGGCTGGGTGGTCATAACCGAAGCCATCGGCGCTGAAGCCCACGAACGCGGCGGTGGCGATTATCGCAGCCTGGCCGATAAAGGATTGGGGGTTATCGTCCGGCTCAACCAATCGTATGGCAGTAACGGCACCATTCCTCGCGAGGCGCGCTATCCTGAATTTTCCCAGCGTGTCGCCAATTTTGTGGAGGACTCAAAAGGGGCGCACATCTGGATTATCGGCAATGAGATGAACTTAGAGCGCGAGCAGCCTCGCCAGCAGGGCAGCAATCAGGCCGAAAAAATTACGCCGCGCCGTTACGCTGAATGCTACAAGTTGTGCCGCCGCAAGGTCAAAGCGCTCTCTGGTCACAAGGACGATATTCTGCTGGTGGGCGCTATCGGACCCTGGAACGGCCAAACCTGGTACGAGGCCGACCCCAAAGGCGCTTACCCGGCCAACAAAATTCCAAACGGCCCCGGACAATATCCCTATAACGGTTTCTTTGGCGATTTTATAAAATATTTCCAAGATATGCTGCTGGCTATCGGCCCCAACGACTGTGACGGCATCGCTATTCACGCTTATTCTCACGGCTACGAACCGCACATGGTCACCAACGACGCCAAAATGGGTTGGCCGTTTGAAAACTACTACTTTAACTTTTACACATACCGCGATCAAATGAACGCCATCCCTCAAGCCTTTCGCGATCTGCCCGTTTATTTAACCGAAGCCAATGGCGATGTTCAAGATAAAAAAGAATCGCACGAACCGGGCGCGACCTGGCCGTTCGGCAATAATGGCTGGATAAAAGCCGCCTACAAAGAGATTGATAGCTGGAACCAAACCGGTAAACAGCAGATTCGCTGTATGGTTTTGTTTCGATGGAAAAAAGATCCGCTGGGTTGGAGCATTGATGGAAAGCCGGGAGTTCAGGATGACTTTAAAGAGGCCGTTGCCCAAAACTATAAATGGCAGGTTGATGCAACTGCGTCAAGCTCTGAAGAAGAAGATACCCGGCCCGGCTATCTGGCGAAATATCTCAGCAACGATACACCCCGCCAGCTTACAGCCGGTCAAACCGTAACCGTAAACGTCAAAATGCAAAATGCGGGGCGCTTTCAGTGGGTTCGCGGCGGCGACAAGCCCTTTCGATTGGGCTTTCAATGGTACGATGCCAATAACCAGATGGTTCAACTGCCGTCGGCCTACGACTTTAGAACATCCTTGCCCCGAACCATCGCGCCGGGCGGCACGGTTGAACTGCAAGCCAAACTGCGCACGCCAGACCAGCCCGGTAGCTACCGGCTGCGCTGGGACATGGTGCATGAATTAGTCACCTGGTTCTCATCGCAAGGCGATCCCGGCCTGGTGGTTCCAATTACCGTCAAGGCTGCTCAGGTTGTAACGAAACCTGGCGTTGACGAAGGGGGACCAAGCGGTCGACCGGCGGGTGTAGAGGCCCAAGATGTGACCGGTTCACTCACGCTGCATCCAACCAAACGGTACCCGATGCGAACCCACGCCGACATTGAGCGGCTTATCATTCACCACACCGCTACGCCGGCCAACATTACGGTAGAGCGTATCGCTCAATTTCAGGTACAAAATCGTGATCTACCCGGCATCGTTTACCACTTCTGCGTCACGGCAGACGGTACGGTATACCAGACTCAATATTTAGAAACCGTCTCTATCCACGCCGGGGCTAACAGCGACGAGAGTGTAGGCATCTGTCTGATCGGCAATTTCACCAGCCAGCCGCCCCCTAAAGCCCAACTGAACGCCACAGCGACATTGTTGGCCCAACTCATTGGGCTGCTGGGTCTATCCATAAATTCGATAGCCGGCTACAGCGAGCTTATCAACACCCAAAGTCCGGGCGCGACCTGGCCCCAGTGGAAACCCACTTTGCTGGCCGAAGTCGAGCGTCAGTTAAAAAGCGACACGACCGATCCTAAAGAACCGACGGCAGACGATAAGCCGATTGAGCATTATATGCTCTTTTGGTATCGCACCCCCCACAGTTGGGCCGAATGGGATCTTCAAGGAGCCTTTGAGTATATAGCCCAATTCAAACCGGTTGTCGGCTTTGATATAGAAGAAGCCAAGACGGCCAAATACGTAACGATTGTCGGCGGCAAAGAGGGCGTACCCCCTAATGCCGAACGCATTCTTCGTCGGGCCGGCTGCCAGGTCGAGCGCATTGCTGGAGAAACCGAGTCGGCTACCCGCGACCTCTTGACGAAACTGGCCGAAGAAGGTAACCGCTTTGCCGAACTTAAATAATGTGGATACGAAACAAGCCGCCGGTGCCCACAATGGCCTTCTGGGCGATACGCCTCAAAAGGCGTATGTTACCAAACTCGATTTGTTCAATCGCTTTGCCGAGCCGGAACTGCGCGAGGTCATTGCCGGATTAGATTTGTCTCCTACAAGTCGCGTCCTGGATGCGGGCTGCGGCACCGGCTTAATCACATCGTGGTTGGCCGAACAGGTGCCGGCCGGGCTGGCGCTAGGGGTCGACTTGTCAACGGGTCATCTACGCCACGCCAAAAACCGTTTGATGTCCCCTTCTGCAACGTCGCTTCAATTTTTTCAGGCTGACATTACCCATCTGCCGCTGACGATGGGGCCGTTTGATCTCATTTGGAGCAGCAATGCTATTAACCACTTACGCCGGCCCATCGACGGCTTAAAGCGGCTGGCAGATAATCTGCGACCCGGCGGGCGGTTAGTACTGGGCCAGAGCGCCTTTCTGCCTGATATGTTCTTCGCCTGGGACGCTCGCCTGGAGAAAGAAGTGATTCTAGCCTGCCGCCGCTACTACCGCGACAAATATGGCCTCGATGAGCGGGACACGACGGCTACACGTAATTTGTTCGGCTGGATGCGCCAGGCAGGTTTCAGCAACGTCACCGCGAAAACCATCGTCATCGAGCGTACCGCTCCACTAACAGAAGCTGATCAGCACTATTTTGTAGAAGGTGTGTTCAAAGGCTATTGGGCGCATCGGGTGCAGCCTTACCTCTCTGAAGCCGATTGGCATACGCTCGAAGCTTTGTGCAATCCCAACTCGCCGGAATTTTGTTTGCAGCGCTCCGATTTTCACCATGTGCAGACGTTTTCAATCATCATAGGCTGGACACGATAGGCTTTATAAAGTTTAAGGACACGCCTCAGCTAGTCGATCCGTAACAATAGCAACATCCAACTCATCAATAATCCGGTCATTGTTGACGTCAAATTCTAGTACATAATTGGGGTCGCCCAACTCTTGTCCCACGCGACCGGCAGCGGCCTGCACATCACCCACATCGATAATGTCATCTTCATTCAAATCGCCAAAGCAACTGGTCACGCTGATCTGGCCGTCGCCCACTTGAGCGGTAATGGTTTTACCAAGCCGCGCCACCAAACGCACATCGTCCAGTTCAAGCTCCGAAATACCCGGCTGCTTCGACATAAAGTTGATGACAGCCAATGTTCCGCCACCATTCGGGCCGGCTGTATCGCCGGAAGTAAAGGCCACAAATGAAATCTCGCCGCTGGTATTATCGATTTCGGTGACGAGCGGATTGGTTTGCCGCCCGGTGCTGTCGAGAAAATTGCCCAACACAACTTCTTCAATTTCGATGACTTTGGGGTTGAAATTAAGCGTACCTTGAAATGCGCCCAAATCGTTGACATTCGCGACGTCGATGGTGATAGCGCCGGCCACGCCGTCTTCATTGTTGATGTGACCCGGATTGATCCAGACGGTCGGCGATCCGCCGGAAGATGGGATCAACGGCGAGAACGCAGCGTTAAGCTGTCGTTTAACAGCGGGAGACAGTTCGGCTTCAACCGTAGGTTCAGGTTGTGCAGTCGGTGTAGGCGGTGCTGCCGTTGGTGTGGGCAAAGCCGTTGGTGTCGGTGGCGCTTCGCTATGGTAAGTTAAATCAATCGTGACAATTTCTTTATCCTTCAAAAACACCTGCGTCGAACTTTCAGCCTCTACGGCTTGCGAGGGCAGAAGCAGATCGATAGCGTAGGTACCCGACTGCAATCCGGTCAGCGAGTAGCGGCCATCGCTATCCGTGCGAACCACATTGCCGTTAATATCGAGTTCCAGGCCTTGAGCGGGGCGACCGGTGGACAAATCGGTGACTTGTCCATAAATACCGGCTTTATCCAACGCGTCATCGTCACTTTCGCTATCGTCATTAAAAACTGCGGTAAAAACCGGCTGGCGGGCGGGCGGCGTTACAAATGAAGCTCCTGTAGGGGTTGGCTGATTAAGGGCTATAAAGGCAAAGCAAGCCACAATCATCAAACCGGCCACGATTATAACAATGCGGGTAGTTTTTGATTCAAGCATAGGTTAATACTCCTTTCTATAATATGGTCCTTTAACGGGCCGGGAGCGTGCTATCGCTGCGTCGATGCTGTATTTGCTGCTCTCTCGCCGGTTCAAGGGTGTCTACTTGTTCGCACAAATTGTTCCCCTCATTACTTTCTGATACCGCTCCATCATTTTTACCATCTTGATTATTGATGCTGTCCACATAGACGTACATTGATGTAAGCGGGGTGGGTAGACGGCCGGTCCAAATTGTATAATCGGGATCAAACCCATACGGATCTTCATCGTCAGGGATTGAGACCAAATTGCGGCTACCGCCCGGGGCCAGAGGTGCATTACGAATGCCCCAGGCAATTCCCGTCGAACAGGATGAATTTCCGCCGCACGCATCTTTCCAGGGGCCTAAATTATTTTCAGATGGAGGCTTAACAGGATTAAAGTAGGCGTCGACCCAAAATCCATCAGCTTCACTCTGACCTTCATTTTTTATCTGTACGGTAATAAGAACTTCACCATTGGCACCGGTAACTGTATCGACGACATAAGTACAAGCTAAGTCGGCTGCTTGGGGAGACGAAAGATCTTTAAGTAATAGAGGGATGAAAATTTTCTTCTCTCCCGGCGGCGCACTTACCGGTCGCACTTCCACTTCGTCAATAGCTGCACCAAGCAACTCAGTACTAAAATTTGTAGCACTCAAAGCTACTGTATAAAAGCCCTCTGAGGTATAGATATGTGATATTGTTACGGCTGTAGGTGGAGTTGGTGAAATTTCCGTACCATCCCCAAAATTCCAGCGATAAAAAATCGGGGGTGTGCCGGTCATAACAGTTGCAGTGAAGATAACAGGTTGGTTAACAGTAATCGGCTTGCTGTACGTAAACGATACATTTGGTGGCGGGGGCTCCGGTAAATCTTCGACCGTGAGAACCATTGAAGCGGTCATGATCCGCGGGGTGCCAAAGTTGGCCGCCGTTAGAACGATGGTGTAATTGCCGGTTACAGTGTAGGTGTGAGAGATTAAATTATTCATCAGCGGGTCGGGTAATACGGCACCGCTGCCGTCACCAAAGTTCCAGCTGTAAAAAATCGGCTCCGTGCCGCCGGTCACTGTGGCCGTGAAGAAAACCGGCTCATTTAGGTCCACAGGCGTGCTGTGGCTAATAGCCAGTCCGGTAATAGGATCAGCTAAGGCGTCGACATCGCTAATGACGCTGCTACCATATAGCTCAGGCTCGGCCACCGCCTCTTTTACCTTGGCATGAACAGAAGATGCCGCCTGACCGGCCAACAGTATATTGAAAAACAGCAGCATCAAAAGCGGCACGACGAAAATTACTAACATCTTCGCTTTTTTCATACAAAATCCTCCCCAGCAGTCATTCGAGTTTAGGAGTTTGTGAAATTGTTCGAGTCAAAGCCAACTCCACGAACTCTTTAAACTCCACACGCTTCAACTCTATAAACTCTCATACCACCATACTCGACATGAGGTCACCCAAGTAGGGAGAAAACTCACGGATTATTAGAGCAAAAACTCCTGTGAGGACTTGGCAGGTTGGGCAAGTCGGTGTATCTTAACGATTATGAGTCGATCAACTATCCACATCTTAATCGCAGACGACCAAGAAGTTGCCCGAGAGGGGTATCGCCGCATTTTGGAGACAGAACCGGGTTTAGAGGTCGTCGCCGTGGCCGATAACGGGCTGGATGCGGTTCATCTGGCCCGGGCGAACTGCCCCGATGTCGCGATTTTAGATATTCGAATGCCTGAAATGAACGGGATCGAAGCGGCCCATCAAATTCGAGAGGCCTGCCCTCAGGTGGGGATTGTGCTGCTTTCGTTTTATGATCATCCCAGTTACGTTCGGACATTTCTAAAAGAGGGAGCCGCCGGCAAAGCTTTTTTATTGAAACAGACCATTGGCCGTATCGACGAACTTGTGCGAGCCATTAAGGCGGTCGCCGCCGGCCAAATGATGCTCGACCCGACTATTATCGATGACCTTATGCGCGATGCGCCTCTGGCTTCCCTGGCCGATCTCACCGCGCAGGAGATGCGGGTTCTGGAACGGATGGCCAAAGGCTATGCCAATGCCGCCATCGCTGAAGCGTTAGTGGTTCAAGAACGCACCGTCGAAAATTACGTAAGTAACATCTTCACCAAACTTCATCTCAAAAATAAAGGGCAACAAGCCCGAGTACAGGCAGTTTTACTATTTTTGGAAGCAACAGGCCGCCTCCGACGAGCGGATGAGTTGCCTAAGGGCGATAACTAAGGCCGCAACACACGCCTAATCCGTGAGAAAACCCCCTAGACTGCCCCGCATAAACCGATTACATTAGAAGGATACACGGCTAAGAATGTGTTTACCGATCCTGACAAGTCGAGACTAACAGTGAGGCACTCGGAGGTGTAGATTCCATGAAGCGAAGGCCATGGCGTGTCCTGATTGTCGATGACCATCCGGGATTTCGAGAATCGGTGCGATTTGTGTTGGCGGATGATCCGCAATTTCACATCGTGGCCGAAGCTGTGAGCGGCGAAGAAGGGATTGCCCTGGCACAACAGCATCAGCCTGATTTGGTGCTGATGGACCTGCGCCTGCCAGGCATAAACGGATTGGCTGCCGCTGCCACCATAAAATCGATCCAACCGGAAATTATCATTATGATGTTGAGCAGCGACTGGTCAGAGGCACACGATCGCCGGGCCAAAGCTTCCGGTATCCATGCCCGGATTGCCAAACAGCAGTTCAACCTCATGGAAATCTATCGTCAACTTAACGCCCGGCAAATATAAAGCGTTCACAACCGGCCGGGGCAGGTGATGCCTCTGGGCTTGGAATGCACCCCTTCACCGTCGTTCCTTCCCCCAATGTTGAGTAAAAGCTAAAATGGCCTTGCAGGGCTTCCATCCGCTCACGCATCGTTAACAGACCAAAATGTCCGGCTCGAGCCGCCTCTTCTACGGTTGTGTTGGTCCCACAGCCATCGTCCTTAATCATTGCTTCTACCTGGTCAATCTCCCACCGCAATATAATCGATAAATGCTGAGGCGCAGCATGCTTAAGGGCATTGGCTGTTGCATTCTGTATAAAGCGATACAAAGCCAATTCGAGACTCTCATCCGGCAAACGCGCATGTTCAAAGCCGATTACAGTAAATTCGATCCGGGGTAATGGGGCATCGACGGGTATCGGCAGCTTTTCTAAAAAGGCAATTACCGCTTCAACCAGTCCCAAATCAGACAATACGGCCGGATGGATGCCTCGCACGAACTCGCGCAGTGAACGGTCGGTTGTTGCTAAGCGGGCTTGTATATCAGCGATGGTAGTGGGACAGGTAGCGCTATTACGGCTCAGTAAGCCCAGTCGCACCGAAATATCCGCCAGATGTTGCAAAGTCTCATCGTGCAGCGTTTCAGCCACTTGCCGACGCTCGTGTTCCTGAGTTTGGATAATTTGCTGGTAGGCACGCCGCAGTTGGGCCACCGAGTGGTTCAACTTTGTATGGAGATAGTGATTACGGAGCGTTAAAGCGGTTTGACTGACCACAATCTCGAAAAAATGGCGTTCGTTCTTTGTGTAATTTTGACCACAACAGGGCAAGCCCAAACCGAGCCAGCCTAAGGCATCGTTATTAAAAAGCAAGGGTGCGACTAAAATAACGCCGGTTTGTCGCAAGATCATCTTGAAATCTCTATCGTGAATCTGAGACAGCGTATGAAGGCCCGACTTGAGCGACAAATTCGGATCGAGTTTGTTCAGCAGTTCGGGTGAAATCTGGCCTATCCGGGATGCAACGGGCTGCTCAATTTCAAACCGATCCGGTCGTAAGCAAATAACAAGGATAGCCGGATTAAGTGCTTGCCGAAGAATATCGGTAACAATTTCGAGCAAGCTGCACAAAGTCACCGGATCCCGAATCTGCCGATTAAACTTTAGCAGCAGCCTAAAAAAACCTGGTGCTCGACGTGGCAACCGACCAGGCTTTATCTTTACCGGGACAGACGAAACCGAATAAGCCATTATCCCCCCCTTAATGGCCTAAATATATCTATTATTGTGGTAAATGATGCTGTTTAAGACATCAGTTGTTATGGAGTAGTAGCTCTGTAAGCATTATGGAAAAGGTATTGATGAAGCGCTGGATGAATGTAGCCGGCAGATTGGCTACGTGGCAAAACCCATCGAGAAACTTAATGGTGTTAACATAGTTTACCGTGCCACAAACCTAAAAACTCTGCAGCTTTCTGTCAGAACAATGTCATTTCTTGGTTACTACGAGAAACTTTTTTGTTAAAACCCCGTACAGTAACATAGCGTTTGTGAATGTGGCTGAAGTTGTTGATTGTTGCCGGTCACCCTGCATTTACATGGGTCGGATAACAAGACAAACTGCATAAACGCTATAGACTTCGCCAACTTTATGAACTTTATGTCTGAAAGATTTTGGAGGTTGAAATATGAGTACTATGGTGGCAGATACCCTTTTTGCCTCATTTGATACGGACTTACATCTTGAGCGTATTGCCGGCGGCAATGAGACCGAGGTATATCGAACAGATAATCAAAAGTGGGTCGTTAAAGTGAAAACTGAACCGGAGTATTTAGTCGGCGATCCCTACCAAGAAGTGGAACTTTTACGCACAACGGCGCAGACGTTTGCAGAAGCAGTGGGGCCGGAACATAGTTTATCAAGCTATTTCTTAATCGGCCAGAATCAAGCCGGGCAAGGTCAGGTCGTTGTCTTTCAACCATATTTGGATCAGGCCAAATCATTATTTGATCTCGATTATCAATCGCTTGACCGGGCGGATCGAGCCAATGTAGCGCGCCAACTACGCCGAATTATAACCCAATCATTAAAGTTTTACCATCGTACAGGACGGTTACCCGACCTGTACGGACGCACCAGCCGCAATCCATCAGAGCGTCGCTTACTCAATGCACCGCATCGGCTTCCCTGGCGGCTGTGGCAATTTTTGGTCAAACGCACCCTCCTGCGGGCGCACAACCTCATGCTTACTGACGATGCTGAACCCCGTATTATCCTTGTTGATTATGATCCGGTACGGCGCAGCAAGCTGTATCAATGGGTCTATTATACGCTGCGCCGTGTCCTCTTTTTGCGCGATTATCTCTTGATCGCCGTCATGGAAGCAACCGGATATGTACCCCGAGGATGACCGTCGATTTTGCCAAAAATAGGCCTTGAATGATGATTCAAGGCCTATTTTTCCATTTTGATCTCTCTTATTAGCCATGTAGGACACTTATGAATATAATAACGAGTCGCGCCAAGTGTTGACAAAAGACGTGCGCTGATATTCTATACGAAGGAGAATATATTATGAATCGTTATGAAGAATTGCAGGCTCTGTTGGATTCCTTGAAAGAGGATTTCGGCAAATTTTACGACGGCGGCAATAAAGCAGCCGGCACGCGCGTTCGAAAGGGGATGCTTGATCTGAAAAACAAAGCTCAAGATATCCGCAAAGAAGTGCAAGAAATAAAAAATAACTAGATAGTGATAAATAGACAGCCGGCCCGTTTTCAACGGCGCAACCGGGCCGGCTATCTTTACTTATGACGTCATTAAATCTTTTCGGTACCGCATTATTTCTACAGTAAAACCGACCCGCTCGTAAACCTGCCGGGCTTTGCGATTATTTTCAAAAACATGCAGTGTCATCGACAAAGCTCCCCGCGTATATGCCTCTTTCTCACATACAGCAATAAGTTGACTTCCAAGCCCTGATCCTTGTGATGCTTCTGAAACGGCGATAGCCTCCAAATGACAGCTTGGCGCTCCGCTAAGTGCATCAGGCTGTAAACGAACCATCGCCATTCCTAAAATGTGATGTTCTTCCGTACAGCCGACAAAAACAAAGCAATCAGGCTGTTTTCCCACAACCCATTGGTCAAAAAGCTTAAGATCTCCGGCCCACAAATCTTGAGGGTGACGATGCCCCGGAACATCAAAGGCCGCAAGACGAGGAAATAAGGCGCGAATGGCCTCTTTATCTGCTACCTGGGCCTCTCTAATTAAATAGTTCATCCGATAGTTTATCCTTTCTACACCATAAATAGACATCGATAATACTCGCCTTCATTCGCATCGCAAGATTTATTCGCTTTTTTATCATCAATTGTTAAAAAATTAACAATAATCTAACAGTTATCTCATCCCCCTCTCATTAAAATTGAGCACAATAGTAAGGCTACTTTTTCGTTTAAATAACTTTCATGACGCGCCAGACGTAAGGATTTTTAGAGTAACCTTGTCGAGTTAATGAAAGTAATGGATAATAATTAAAACAAGTAATGAAAAACGTCGTGTGTATGCCCCGCATCCACTGCCCAATAACCAAATTCGACGATTAAGCTAAATTTTCTATTAGGAGAGCTAAAAGGAATGGATTCAAAAAACGACTTAAAAAAGAAACAGCAAACTTCGCCACTCAAACGATGGACCATTATAGGGGTTGTTCTTCTATTGGTCGGTATTTATGCCTACGGTGTTACCAGTAACCGTGTCATTGCGCAAGAGGTCTCACTGCCCGAGGTTGTCAGCGCAATTGAAGCCGGTGAGGTTAAAGCGCTAACGGTACAAGGCGATACCCTAACGGTAACCAAGACAGACGGCACTAACCTGCAAGCCCGCAAAGAATCGAATATTAGTACGGTTGAAGCTCTGCAAATTTTGGGAGCGCCGGCAGAAACACTGAAAACGCTGCCCATTATCGTGCAAGAACCCGGTACCAGTCTGACCAATCTTCTTAGTATAATCATCACCTTTCTACCCCTCTTATTTATTGGATATATCGTTTTCCGCGTTGCGCGGCAGATGCAATCCGGCGGCGGTATCATGGGTTTGCCGACTCGAATGGGCCGCAGCAGTGCCCGCGTGGTATCAGGTGCTAATGCCAAAGATGAAGATGCCGTGGCAACGCCGCAGGTGACGTTCGATGACGTCGCCGGTGCCGAGCAAGCTAAGCTCGAACTGCAAGAGGTGGTCGAATTCTTGAAGGAACCGGAGAAGTTCCTCAAACTGGGCGCACGTATTCCCAAAGGCGTTCTGATGGCCGGACCTCCGGGAACCGGTAAAACGTTGATGGCCAAAGCTATTGCCGGCGAGGCCGGTGTGCCGTTTTTCAGCATTTCAGGCTCTGAATTTGTCGAGATGTTTGTTGGTGTCGGTGCCTCAAGAGTACGCGATCTTTTCAAGCGAGCCAGACAGCAAGCCCCGGCCGTTATCTTTGTTGATGAGATCGATGCCGTTGGTCGACAGCGCGGCGTGGGACTTGGGGGTGGCAACGATGAGCGAGAACAAACGCTCAACCAAATTTTGGTGGAAATGGATGGTTTCAGCACCGATACCAATCTGATCATCATCGCCGCTACCAACCGCCCCGATGTCTTAGACCCGGCTCTGTTACGACCCGGTCGCTTCGACCGCAAGGTTATTCTCGACCGACCCGACGTTAACGCACGTGAAGCTATTCTGCGGGTTCATACGCGGGGTAAACCGCTGTCACCTGAGGTCAAACTGTCCGATTTGGCGAAATTGACACCCGGCTTTGTCGGAGCCGATTTAGAGAATTTGGTCAATGAAGCGGCTATCTTTGCCGCACGGCGTAACCAGCATATGATTAAGCAAAGTGAGTTTCAAGATGCGATGGAACGCATTGTGGCCGGGCCGGAACGCAAAGGCAAAATTATTAGTGACCACGAACGCGAGGTCGTTGCCTACCACGAAGCCGGTCACGCCGTCGTCATGCATAATTTACCCACCAGTGACCCGGTTCACAAGGTTAGCATCACCTCACGGGGGATGGCTTTAGGCTACACAATGCCGCTGCCGGAAGGCGACAAATACCTGCGCACCAAAGGCGCTTTTGAGGATGAAATTATTGGCTTACTCGGCGGACGCGCTGCCGAAGAAGTTATCTTCAACGAAGTCACGACCGGCGCTTCCAACGACCTGGAGCGGGCTACCAAACTGGCCCGAGCGATGGTTACGCGCTACGGCTTTAGCCCCAAACTGGGGTTACGCACCTACGGTGAAGAGCAAGGCAATCCCTACCTGGGCAGTATGGGCGAGTCGCGTAATTACAGCGACGAAATGGCGCTGTCGATCGATAAAGAAATTCAAGAGATTTTGAACCAAGCTTACCAACGTGCTAAAAGCATCGTTACTGAACAACGCAGTAAGCTAGAAACGCTGGCCGTTACTTTGCTCGATGTTGAAACTGTCGAGCGCCCTCAATTTGAGGCGATGATGGCTTAAGCACCTCTTTCAACAAATTGAGTAGATCACAGTTTCGAGGAGTGAGGCATCCTCAAATGCCGAACGGAGCTGCATCTGAGGATGCTGGCTCCTCAATTCGTAATCTACTGAAATTGAGTTGGAGAAAAAAAAGGGGAGTTCGAAAAATTTCGAACTCCCCTTTTTTATTTGGCATAAATACTATCACGAATATTCTTCCTAAGCCTCAGAGCCGGCCATCAACAGCCCTACACGCTCACGCGTTGCCTCGGCGGCTGACAAAATCTTGACAATGCGGCCATCGAACATAACTGCAATACGGTCGGCCAAACCCAAGACTTCGTCAAGTTCAGCCGAAACCACCAACACAGCTACATTTTGATCGCGCTGGGCGACGATTTGTTTGTGAATAAATTCAATCGAACCGACATCAATCCCCCTGGTGGGCTGTGCAGCAACCAGGAGTTTGGTGGGTGTAGAAAATTCACGGGCCACAATCACTTTTTGTTTGTTGCCACCGGATAAGTTTTGAGCCAAAGCGTGAATATTGGGCGGACGCACATCGTACTCTTTAACTAAAACTTGTCCATTCTGATCAATTTTGTCGTGGTGCATAATGACCCCTTTGGCATAGGGGGCTTTGAAATATTTATTGAGCACCATATTATCAGACAAGGTGTAGGGCATTACAAGACCGTGTTTTTCGCGATCTTCAGGGATATGAGCCACGCCGAGTTCGGTGATTTGGCGCGGGTTGAAGTGGGTGATTTCTCGACCATCGATGATGATCTTCCCAGAATCGGCATGGCGTAGGCCGGTTAGCGCCTCGACAAGCTCTCGTTGACCATTGCCTTCCACCCCGGCGATGCCGACAATTTCACCAGCACGCACCTCTAAGTCGACACCTTCTACTGATGCGTGTCCACGATCGTCACGAACGTGCAGATTTTGTATCTGCAATACCGGCTCCTTGGGCTTAGAAGGCGATTTTTCAACCTGGAGGATAACATTGCGCCCAACCATAAGTTCGGCCAGACTGGTTTCGGTGGAATCCTCCGGCATAGCGGTGCCAACCATCTGTCCACTACGTAGAACGCCAATGCGATCGGCAACCGATAATACTTCTTTTAATTTGTGGGTGATAAAAATAATCGAAACATTTTGCGCCGTCAGATCATTCATAATCCGGAACAACTCGTTAGCTTCTTGGGGGGTAAGAACAGCCGTTGGCTCATCCAAAATGAGGATGTCAGCGTGGCGATAGAGGGCTTTGATAATTTCGACGCGCTGCTGCGTGCCCACCGGCAAATCCTCAATTACCGCCGTTGGATCGACAGCCAAGCCATACTGCTCTGACAGATCGCGTACATTTTGGATGGCCTTGCGCATATTGAGCCGTCCGCCGCCGCTGGTAATTTCCGAACCCAGCATTACGTTTTCGGCGACCGTCATGACCGGTACCAATTGAAAATGCTGGTGGACCATACCAACCCCCCGGTCGATAGCATCACCAGGGTTGCTCATCTCGACTTTTTCGCCCTTAATCCAGATTTCACCTTCGGTAGGTGTATAAAGGCCGTAGAGCATATTCATCAAGGTGCTTTTGCCCGCGCCATTTTCGCCAAGGAACGCTAAAATCTCGCCCTGATGTAATTTGAGATTGATATTGTCATTGGCCAACACGCCGGGAAAGCGCTTGGTCAAGCCTTTCGCTTCTAAGACGATAGGACGATTCGTTTTATTCATAGGGCAACTTACTCTTTCTCATACGGTTTGCCAACGGCAGACGGGACGCGGGTTCGTCCCACAAAACCGGCCAAAACAATGATAGTCAACAAATAAGGCAGCATTCCAATAAATTGGTGCGGAATTTCAAGCTGCCCGGCAAATTGGAGTTGGGTTTGTAAGGCCGTCGCAAAACCAAATAATAGCGCTGCCCCCCACGCCCCAAAAGGTGTGTACTTGCCAAAGATCATCACGGCCAAAGCCACAAAACCACGCCCGTTGGTCATGGCTCGCTCAAATGAGCCGACGGCTTCCAGCGTGAGATAAGCTCCGGCCAAACCGGCTATCCCGCCGCCAATAATGACATTAATATATCGAATTTTGAAAACGTTGATACCCACCGTATCGGCGGCGCTGGGATGCTCCCCCACAGCCCGGGTGCGCAGTCCCCAGCGTGTGTAAAACAGCACATAGTGAACCAGCATCACCAAAATAAGGGTGGTATACGTGATGGGAGGATTATCGAAAAAGATGGGGCCAATAAGGGGAATATCAGCGAGTGGTCCCAAGGGAATGGGTTGCATCTTACCTTGCGTGGTTAACCCGGTTTGGTAGAAAAAGCTGGTCAACCCTAAGGCCAAAATGTTGATAACCGTACCACCAATAATCTGATCCATTTTAAGCGTGACAGACATAAACGCTAAAAAAGCACCCAATACGGCTCCGGTCGCGAAACCGGCCAACACGGCCACAAAAAGATTACCGGTGTAGACATTGGCTAAAAATGCGATAAAGGCGGCCATCAACATCTGCCCTTCAATGCCGATGTTAATAACGCCGGATCGTTCACCAATCAGGCCACACAATGCCCCCAGGACCAATGGCGTCGATTGTCGCAGCGTAGAGGCCAGCACCGCTGTGGTCGTAACCGGGTTAGTAATATAGCCGTAGATAATACCGATGAGAACCAATACACCAAATATAAGTCCAATAATTTTGGCGTAATCTCCCCGGCTTCTTGCTTTAGGAACTGCCGCAGTCGTCATCTATATAAAAATCCTCTCCGATCGTAGTTACCCCTATTCGCTCGAAATTTATCCCCAACTGGTGCTGAGCGTAACTTGCTCGCCTTCCTCGGGTTTAACACGGATAATCCAGCGCACGATCATATCGGCTGACACAAAGAATAAAATCAGGGCCTGAATAACATCAATAATTTGAAAAGGGACGTTGGCATCAAACTGCATTTGGCTAGAACCGGCCTGCATTGCTCCAACCAATAGGGCAGCGGGAATAACGCCAATGGGGTTCGTGCGGGCCAACAGAGCAATGGTAATACCATCGAAACCAAGACCGGCGTTAAATCCAGGTTGGTAACGGCCCACGACACCCAGCGTTTCAATGGCTCCGCCCATCCCGGCTAGAAATCCACTAATCGCCATCGTCAAAATAATCGTGTACGAAACGCCAATACCGGCATATTTAGCCGCGTTGGAGTTAAATCCAACGGTGCGGATCTCATAGCCAATGGTGGTACGGTAGAGAAGATACCAGGTGGCAAGAGCGGCAACTACGGCAAAGAAAAAGCCTATGGGGATGTTGCCCCAGGTTGGGATTGCTGCGGCCTCGGCAATGGCAGGAGTGCGGGCCACAATGCCTTCGTCTTTCCAGGGACCATTGGCCATAAAGTCGGTGAGGTTAATAGCGATAAAATTGAGCATAATGGTGGTGATAACTTCATGGGCACCGGTATAAGCTTTCAACGCGCCGGGAATAGCACCGTATACGGCACCAGCCAGACTGCCAACAAGAAGCGCTAACGGCATATGAATAATAAACGGCAACCCGTCAATACCAAAACCAACGGCCGCAGCCACAATTGCACCAACCAATAATTGCCCCTGCCCGCCAATATTAAAAAGTCCGCCTTTGAAAGCAAAAGCTACGGCGAGACCGCCCAAAATTAAGGGTGTTGCTTTTTCTAAAGTTCGACCAAAAGCGATAGGGGTGCCAAAGGCTCCTTTAGCGAGAGCAGAGTAGGCCGCCAGAGGATTGGCACCTGAGATTAAAAGAATAATTGCTCCAACCAGAAGCGCTAAAATCACAGCCACAAGGGGAACAGCAGCCGATCGCCAGAACACCATCAGCCACTGCGATATATTTGCTTTGCTGTCCGTTTGTGTCGTCATGGTATTTCCTAAATGTACGACGTGCCGGGTGGCACGTCGTACATGAATTTATTTAGTTGTAATCTTGTTCGTCAAATTTGAGAGGGATTAACCCGGATTGTAACCGGTTTCGATGGTTCCATCCATGAGACCGGCATTGATTTCATCCAGACTGCTTTTGATTTCATCAGAAACTTCTGAGTCAAAGTCGTGGAAAGGAGCCAGACCAACATCGCCGATGAAGTTACCACCCGGAAATTCACCGGCATTCGACATTCCGATCAATTCGCCAACGCCGGGGGTAATCAATTTCATCGCGCTGGAAACCAGGCAAGAATGGGCTTCCGGTACGGTTTCCCACTGGTCGCTGTCAACGCCGATGCAGAACACACCTTCGTTGCCGGCCACTTCGATCAACGCGCCGTTGCCGGTTTTACCACCGGCCCCAAAGACAACATCAGCACCCTGGTCGATAGCTTGCTTAGCCGTGCTGGCACCCCATTCCGGGTCGGTGAACGCAACATCCAAACCGCCGGGGTGGTAAGTGGAAATGAGATTGATATCAGGGTTCATGTACAATGCTCCGGCTTCGTAACCTTCTTTGAAGGCGACAACCGGGGGAACCAGGTCGGTACCGAGTACGGCAGCGATGGTGCCAGACTCGCTGAGTTGAGCTGCCAATGCACCGGCCATGAAACCGGCTTGGTCTTCAGGGAAGAGCAAACCGGTCAGGTTAGGAATAGTTTCGCCCTGAAATTGGTCAACACCGATAAAATCGATGTCCGGGTAGGTGGCCGCTGCTTGAGCAGTTGCTTCGCCTAGTGCAAAACCGACAGTCACGATAACATCGTAGCCGTTCTGAGCGAAGAGTTCAATGTTAGCCGTGTAATCTTTCGCATCACCGGTTTCAATGTAATCTACTTGGGCACCGGCCTCGCTCGCTATCTGAACACCTTCCCAGGCTGATTGATTGAAGGATTTGTCATCAATTTCACCTACGTCGGTTACCAGACCCACACAGAACACTTCTTCGCTGGAGCAATCACCTTCATCGGCACTGGCTTCCTCAGCCGGAGCTTCCTCTTCAGCAGCAGCTTCTTCGGCGGCTTCTTCAGCCGGAGCTTCCTCTTCAGCAGCGGCTTCTTCGGCCGGAGCTTCTTCCTCAGCCGGAGCCTGCTCGGCGGCACCGCCACAGGCTGCCAAGACTAATGCCGTAAAGAAAATTACGGTAATTAACCAAATTCTTGTATAACGCATCTTTCCTCCTTTTGGGGTACATTTGGTTTTTAAAGGTACATAAAAAGTGTAAGAAATTATAAATTTGAAATCACAGCGCTAGCAAACTCGCTGGTTTTCACTTCTTTAGCGCCTTCGGTCTGGCGAGCAAAATCATAGGTCACAATCTTTTGCTCGATGGTTTTTTCGTAGGCATCTTGAACCATTTGGGCCGCTTCTTTCCAGCCGATGTACTCTAACATCATCACGCCGGAGAAGAGCAGGCTGCCGGGGTTCACTTTATCTAGGTTGGTATATTTTGGCGCGGTGCCGTGGGTCGCTTCAAACAAAGCTACGTAGTCGGCAATATTAGCACCGGGGGCGATACCCACTCCACCCACTTGAGCAGCCAGAGCATCGCTCAGGTAATCGCCGTTGAGGTTAGGGCAGGCCAAGATACTGAACTCTTTTGGCCGAAGCAGCGCCAACTGAAAGATGATATCGGCAATCCGGTCTTTGATAACCACTTTGCCTTCCGGTTGATGACCATCGTACTCGCTCCACAGTTCATCTTCGGTGATGGTTACGTCGCCAAATTCTTCTTTGGCCAATTCATAACCCCACTTGCGGAAGGCACCTTCGGTAAACTTCTGAATATTGCCTTTGTGAACCAGCGTAACGCTGTCTAACCCACGGTCGAGAGCGTACTGAATAGCTTTACGAACCAGGCGCTTGGTGCCAAATGCACTGATGGGCTTAATACCAATACCGGCTCCTTCCCAGAAATTAGCACCCATTTCATCACGCAGGAAATCGGCCAACTTGGCGTTTTCGGGGGTTCCGGCTTCATATTCGATACCGGCGTAAACATCTTCCGTATTTTCACGGAAGATAACCATGTTCACATTTTGCGGCTCTTTTACGGGGCTGGGAACACCTTTATACCAGCGGACCGGTCGGACACACGCATACAAATCGAGCACCTGACGGAGTGTTACGTTTAGGCTGCGGAAACCACCACCAACCGGCGTCGTTAACGGCCCTTTAATGCCCACAATAAATTCTTGGATAGCGTCAAACGTTTCTTCCGGCATATAGTTGCCATCATAAGTTTTGGCGGCTTTTTCGCCGGCATAAATTTCCATCCAGGAGACTTTACGCTGCCCGCCGTATGCAGCCTGAACAGCCGCATCCCAAATGCGTTTGCTGGCAGTCATAATATCATAGCCAATACCATCACCTTCGATAAAGGCTAAGACAGGATTATCCGGCACCTTTAACTTATCATTTTCAACTGTGATTTTTTCTCCATCTTGAGGAACAACAATTTTATCGAATGCCATGAATTTTCTCCTAGATTTATTTTTGTGAAGTGGCAAAAATCAGAAATGACTTTAACTGGGGATTGAGACAAAACACCCAATCATCTTACTCACCTTCCATATATAAAGACATGTAAAATGTAAAGACATGTAAGACGTGGAAAACCGGGTGTCAACTATTGAAGAGATTTGTCTCTGCTGTTAAAAAATTAGGTTTGCCTGTTTGCTTTTGCTTGGGATGTATTTTACTTTCAGGTCTGTTCTTTGTCAACGCCAGGCAATGCCCCTAGTTTCGCTCTCGAGGCGGCAGAAGATCGATGCCCAAATCTGAGGCTACGGTCTGGCGAAATGCCTCGTCGTCGATACTGAATTGCCGGCCGTTGGCGTTGTGAGCAAAGCGGCTGGCTAACCACAAAATAGCCTGAGCCGGTTCGCTGGCCGGGCGAAGTTGAGCATCATCATACCATGACTGCCACACCGAAGCCAAGGGAAAGATACGCTCAGGTGTGTTCCGCATATTGGACTGCATCGAGGTATCGACAATACCGGGTCGTAATACAGTTACAACAACGTTGGTATCGTTCAATTCTGCAGCCAACGTGCTTGAAAAACGTTCCAAAGCCGCTTTACTGGCGTTATAGGCACTGGCCCCAATGATATCTCGCGCGGCGGCTCCCGACGAAATGTTGATAATTCGACCACTGCCCTTATCTAACATATGGGGCAAAACCGCCCGCGTACAGAGATACGGACCGACAACATTAACGTCGATCAATTTTTGCCAGGCCTGCGGCGAAGTTTCCCACACTTTTCCCAACGGCTGTATCAAAGCGGCATTGTTTACCAAAATATCGACGCCACCAAAGGCCCGCAGCGTGAGCACCAGCAGGTGGTCAACCTGGCCGGTGTGACTGACATCGGTGGGAATGGCGAGCGCCTGTCCGCCCTGTTGCTTTATCTCATCGGCTACACTCCCAATTTCATCTTTCGATCGGGCGACCAGGACGACAGCGGCCCCGGCTTCGGCCAGTGTCAAAGCCGTTGCCCGGCCAATGCCACGGCCCGCTCCGGTAACCAGAGCGACTTTATTTTTGAGTAGGTCTATCATAAGCTCTTCTCCTCCAAAAGAATTGATGGAATTATAATGGAGACGGACAGGCGCGACAAATATAGTGTTAAATTCACTATATAGCCGTTGTTGACGTTTTTAGGGTTTAGAATTAGGATTATGATAATCTGTGACCTTAAACGTACGTTCGTCGAGATTATATGACTAATCACAATAAATCGAGAGAAGAATTAATCGATGAACTTAATGATGTCCGGCAACGCCTGGCCGAGTTAGAGAAGATTGTTGATGCTGGGTCGGGCACAGAGAATCTCTCCCATCGCCCTCAGAATGAAGAGGGGATTATTCAAGCCAACGCCCAACTACTTAAGCGACTTAAAAAGCAAAATGAATATCTGGCCGCGCTGCACCATACCACGCTCGATCTGATGAATCGACTCGATTTAACCGATCTGCTGCAGGCAGTGGTCATTCGCGCGGCCCAACTGCTTGATACGGAACACGGTTTTGTAGGATTAGTTAGCCCTGATGAGTCGGTCATTCGTGTTAGAGTAGTAACGGGAATTTTCGGGCCTCGGACAGGGGTGGAAATGGCACCCAACGAAGGTGTTGCCGGCAAAGTGTGGCAAAGCGGGCAGCCGCTTGTTATTGACCATTACGATCGGTGGTCAGGTCGCTCCGATCAAATTGACAACAACATTCTCGGCGCGGTGATGGGCATCCCGATCAAATCGGGTGAAAAGGTTATGGGTGTCCTCAGCTTGGCTTACGATGCCACTTCAGACCAGCAATTTGACGCTGAAGAAGTCAAACTATTAACGCGCTTTGCCCAATTGGTCTCGATTGCGCTGGAAAATGCGCGCTTGTATACTATCGAGCACGCCCGTTTTGAAGATCAAGCGCGCCGAATTGAACAGTGGCGCAATATTCAAGAGATCTCATCAACCCTCAACAGTTCCCTAGAGTTAAATCAGGTGCTTAATAATGCCTGCAAAATGTTTCTTGATTTGATTAAAGTCGATCACTGCGGCATCGTTTTGCTTAACAGCGAACGACCAGGATACGGCAAATTGGTGGCCGAATATCCCCAAACCGATTTATGTGGCGTCGATGTACTGCTCAATCCGGCTATTCAAAAGGCAGTTGATAACGATACGATATTTATTAGCCACAACGTACCCGATGATGTCCAGCTTAAAGAATTCTCGGTATGGAATGCTTTAGCTATCAAATCGATTTTGATCGTGCCACTGGTGGTTCAAGGACAAATTATCGGCTCGGTTGGGCTGGATGCCACCGGGCAGCCTTACCCTTTTTCCGAAGAAGAACAAAATATGTGCAAGGTGGTCGCCGATCAAATTGCTATTGCTATTGCCAACGCCCGGGCGTTTGAGGCTGAACGGGCTGCTAAAAATCAAGCCGATACGTTACGTGATGTGGCCGCTATTTTAAATGAAAGTCTCGATCGCAAAGCGGTTTTGAGCCAAATTTTGGCCCAACTCGAGCGCATTATTGTTTATGATAGCTGCTCGCTGATTCTGCGCAACGAAGATACGTTTCAAATTGTGGCTACTCGTGGCTTTCCCAAAACTGCGCGGGTTGAAGGGGTGACCTTTTCCCTCTCCCGTAGAGCGCATCTCCAGCAGCTTGCAGACAGGCATCAACCTCTTGTTATTCCCGATACCGGTGAGTATGAAGGCTGGCGTCAAGATGAAGGCTCAGCGATTAGAAGCTGGATTGGGGTTCCCTTGATTTTTGCCGACACGTTAATTGGCGTACTGTCCATCGATCACAAGCAGCCTCATTTTTACGTTCAGACCGATGCTGAGATTATTGAAGCCTTTGCCGATCTGGCTGCCGTTGCTATTCAAAAGTCGCAGCTATACGACCATGCCCAGCAAGAAATTGCCGAGCGTAAACGGGCCGAGGTAGCCCTTCAACAAGCGAAGGAGGCGGCAGAAGATGCCAGCCGGGCCAAAAGCACATTTCTAGCCAATATGAGCCACGAACTGCGTACCCCGCTTAACGCCATCATCGGGTACAGCGAAATTCTAATCGAAGATGCCGAAGAGATGGACCAGACGATTATTATCCCTGATCTAAAAAAGATCAACGAAGCCGGCAATCATCTTTTATCGGTCATCAACGATATTCTTGACATCTCTAAAATTGAGGCCGGTAAAATGGAGCTTTATATTGAAAGCTTCGACATCGGTGCGCTTATTGATAATGTCGCATTGACTATCCAACCGCTCGTTGAAAAAAACAGCAACAACTTAATTGTCCAGTACAGCAGCGATATCGGATCGATGTCCGCCGACGTGGTCAAAACGCGACAAATGTTATTCAATCTCCTCAGCAACGCCGCCAAGTTTACAGAGCGCGGCACCATTACCCTGGCGGTATCGCCCGAGAATGTAGAACTATCCCTGCCGGCCACGCCTCAGGTCTTGGTGATAGATACCAACGTTGGCGATGCGTTACATTTGGCATCACATTGGGTTAGCTTCTCTGTTTCCGATACCGGTATCGGGATGACTCAAGAGCAAATCGACAAATTGTTTCACGAATTTGCTCAAGCCGATATTTCCACAACCCGCAAATATGGCGGCACCGGTTTAGGGTTAGCAATTACGCAGCGCGTGTGCCAGATGATGGGCGGCGACATCACCGTGGAAAGTGAAGTGGGTGTCGGCTCAACCTTTACCATTTGGCTGCCCCGTGAGGTAAATCCGCCGCTACAGGATAAGAATCCGTAAGTGCGGGCAAGTAGTCGTCACGCTAAATTCACTAACAGGATTTACGCAAAAGCCAGGTGACAGTCACTTATGGGTCGTAAATCGGCCTTGGATTAGCCCCAATAGGTCGATTGAGGGCGTCCAAGTGACTGTCACTTTTATCTGCGTAAGTCCTGACTAAAAAAACGCCAGGGATGCAAATAGTGACATTTTTTGCCTCTTTTGCGCCCCTGGCGTTAAGTTTTTCTAGCTCTACGGCCGGCATCGCATTATTGCAATACTAAGCGGCACAAACGTTACTTTTCAACCTCAAATCCGGCTTGTTCCCAGGCCATAATTCCACCCTTCATATTATGCACGTTGTCATAGCCGTTGTCGCGCAAAAAATTGGTCACTTGACTACTGCGATTACCACTGCGACAGCTAACAATGACGGTTTTGTCGTGGGGAATCTCATCCAGACGCGAAGCCACTTCGCCCATCGGAATAAGGGTTATCCCCGGAATGTGGCTTTCATTATACTCCGCCGGCTCACGAACATCGATCAGAACAACATCCGGATTATCGAGCAACGCAGCAGTAGTGCTAACATCAACATCCGCCGGCAAATTGGCTAAATCAAAATCTTCAGCCTCAGCCGGTTTTGGTTCGGTTTGACTGCCGCAGGCCGTAAGGACTAATGTAAAGGTAATAATCAGTAATGCCATAATCTGTTTCATTGTATATCTCCAAAAATGATACTTTGCCTCTTTTTGATAACTTCACAAACAGGCTAAGCCCCTTGAGCGCGCCAGACCTTACACCCATGCTTTTTCTTAGCCTTCGCCTCAGCCTTAGCCTTGTTTATTGTAACATGATGATTAAATTGATACTGAAAACGCTAAGCCAACACGATCATCGTTACTTGGCCCGACGTAGCCTCGCTTAAATCCGCTTCAAAGGCGGGAACGTCCTCTTCATCAAACGTAAGTTTAAGCGTCACCTCCGCCGCGAAATCCTCGTGATCGATCTGGCCGTGATACCCATCAATCAAGCGTTTGCACGCATCATAAAAACTGTAAGGGATAGTTATTTGCACCGACAGCTGATCGACCTTTTCGGTCAAAGGCAGTTCCGCCAAAGCCAGTTGGGTGGTTTCAGTATAGGCTTTAACCAGCCCACCGGTGCCTAATTTGGTACCGCCAAAGTGGCGAATAATCACCACCGTTACATCACCCAAATTGCTGCCTTTAACCACCGCCAAAGCCGGTCGTCCAGCTGTGCCGCTGGGTTCTCCGGCATCGCTCATCCCATGCGTTACAGAAGCGCCGTATCCGACCGTAAACGCATAAACCGCGTGGGTATAGTGGGGTTCTTCCTGCTTCACCTGCTCGATAAAAGCCTTAGCCGTCTCGATTGTAGGCGTATAGGTGGCCCGCCCAATAAATACCGAATTTTTGATAACAAGTTCCACCCGCGACTCGCCGGCGGGAATAGGATAACGCTGACTCATAGATGACAGCATACCATAATGTGGGTTTGAACAGAAATTTTTAAGCGAAAGATAAATGGAGAGCGACAAAGCAAGCTTTGTCATCCACGCCGGGAGCAAAGGTAACCTTGACGCTCCAAATCTGTATTTTCAGAGAAGTGCGACAGTCTCAATTGAGACGACAGCGACAATGAAAATCTTTAGCCCTCACCCCCATCCCCTCTCCCTGAGGGAGAGGGGATGGGGGTGAGGGGTTATTTTCAAGGGAACATCTACATATATTTGATCCGCACGGCAGGCTGGTGTACATTACGGGCATGGAGGATTATACATTTATCTGTTACGCCCACGAGAATACACACTTTGCGGTAAAGCTGGCCCACGAATTAAAGCGCCAGGGGGTAACCGTTTGGCTCGATCAATGGCAGACAGTCGAAACTACGGACTGGGATCGGCACATAAAGCAAGCTCTGTTGGGATGCAGCCACTTTTTACTGGTGCTTTCTCCAGAAGCATTTGACTCGTGGCTGGTTCGCGATCAAACCTTGCAGGCGGTGCAGCATAATAAAGCCATTATTCCGGTTATGGTTCAATCGTGCCCTGTGCCGACGAATTTATCCGGCCGGCGTGTTGTGGACTTTTCTAAGGGATCGTTTCAGCACAATGCAGCCCAACTGGTAGCCGAATTTTACGGAATTACATCGCCTCCCGCGCCATCGCCTGGGGCAACTGCTCTAAAGCGGTTGACAACGGGTTTGCGGTTGTGGTTGTGGCCGGGAGTGGCTTTGGTGGCCGTAATTATAGTTGGTAAGATGTTTTTTTATGAACAGCCGGCCACCCATCTGGAAATTATCGTGCCGCCGTCACAAATTGAAACGTTGCCTATGGATGACCCGATCTTTATCCCTACCATTGACAGCGTGCAGGTCATAAACCCGCAGCCGACCCCGGTAAAAACATTTCAACGAACCCAAGACGGCAAAGCGATGATTTTTATACCGGCCGGAGATTTTTTAATGGGCAGCGACAGCGCCGATTTAGAAGCCGGAGATGATGAAAAGCCGCAGCATCTGGTTTATTTGGATGATTTTTGGATAGATGCCGTTGAAACCACCAACCGGGCCTACCAGCAATGCGTGGCGGATGGCGGCTGCACAGAACCAAAAATAAGCAACGGGATTTTTAATGATGAAACCCTGCCGATAGTTGGCATTGATTGGGACCAGGCCGTGGCCTACTGCGCCTGGGCCGGGGCACGGCTGCCCACAGAAGCCGAGTGGGAAAAAGCGGCACGGGGCGTTGACGGCCGTATCTACCCCTGGGGCAATGAATTTGACGGGTCGGTGCTTAATTACTGCGATACGCAATGTGTGGCCGATTGGCGCGACATTCATGGTGATGACGGCTATCGCTATACCGCTCCGGTAGGCAGTTATCCCACCGGAGCCAGCCCGTATGGTGTTTTGGATATGAGCGGTAATGTTTGGGAATGGACCGCCGATTGGTACGCGGCTGATGCTTACGATCATTCGGTTTATAGAAATCCTACCGGCCCGGAAACGGGGTTGCAAAAAGTTATCCGGGGCGGCTCTTGGTACTACCCCAGCAAAAGTTTGCGGGTTGCCCGACGGCATAAAGATGTTGCGGCTTCGGCCTACGATAATATCGGCTTTCGCTGTGCCGTATCTGGGTCAGGTATCGTTTCAGTGAAAGCGCAAAGCCCGCGGATCGAGTCGGGACCGATGCAGGTTAAATAACACGCCCTGGGCCGTTATATATCGCCCCCGAAAATGCTAAGGCACAGGCGATTGGCCAATTGATTAAGCTGATTAACGCTAATCGGTTTAAGTAAAACAATGTCAACCTGATCACGCAGTTCCTCAGCCGTTAAGGCATCGGCGGTGGTGATGATAATGCGGCTTTGCTTGAGACGTTCATCGGCTTTGATGCGGCGTAAAACATCGCTGCCTGAAACATAGGGCAGATGAAGATCCAGCAAAATAACGGCGGGCACAATGTCAGCCAAGATATGTAAGGCGCTTTGGCCATCATTAACAACTTGTACTTCAAAATCTGAGGCCAGAGCTAGCGAAAAAATTTCAGCCAGCTTGGGTTCATCTTCAATAATTAAAGCTAGTCTTTCCATCACGAAATTCTCTCCTCATTAGGAATAAAAGGAAGGCTTACCGTAAATGTACTACCGGTATTCTCCTTGCTAGCAAGATCGATATCGCCGCCCATCAAAGTAACCATCTGTTTGACAATCGATAACCCTAAACCCGTGCCGCCGTATTCTCGCGTTGGCGACTCATCAACCTGGCGAAACGGTTCAAAAATATAGCTCCAGGCCTCATCGGGGATACCCGCTCCGGTATCGGAAACCTGAATAGCCCATCGACCGGCAGAAGAAGGGTAGATATGGACATTAATATGACCTACTTTGGTAAATTTTATGGCATTGCTGATAAGATTCACCAAAACTTGGTGCAATTTATTCTTATCGCCAAACAACGTTTGGGGCAAATTCGGATCCAGATCAAGGGTAAGTTTTAGGCCTTTGGCCTGGGCCAAAATATGCATTTTTGAAAGAACAGGGTCAATTAACTCAGCCGGGGTAAAAGAACCAATGGTCATCTGGGTTTTACCGCTTTCAAGCTGGGCTTGATCAAGCAGTTCATTCACCAAATCCGTTAAGTACTGCGCACTTTCGATAACGTTGCTGGTAACTTTATGTTGTTTTTCTGTAACCGGACCAAACGTACCGCTCTGCAGCAGTTCAGAGTAACCGATAATAGCCCCTAAGGGTGTTCGCAGTTCATGGCTTACTCTGGCCAACAGTTGACTTTTTAAGCGGCTAACTTCCAAGGCCTGATCGCGGGCTTTTTCCAAATCCTGGGCAATACGCTCTTGTTCCATAATTTCACGCTGGGCCACAGCGTATAATCGCGCGTTTTGAATAGCGATGGCGGCATGGTTGGCAAAAAGCTGTAAAAGCTGCGCATCGCTTTCATTATAAGAATTTGCGGTAAAGTTATCAAGGGTTAACACGCCTAGGGCCTCATCATTGATGAGCAGCGGCGCACCTCCCCAACTGCGGATGCGCTCTCCGTTTTTCCAAACCCGGTCAAACCAATGGGGATGTTGATGAACATCAGCAATAATTTTGGACCGATGCCGCGTAAATGGCATCAAGGTTGGATTTTGGCTATTCAATGGAATACGGGTACCGAGAAAGTTTTCCGGTAAATTTTTGCCGGCTTTCAGTTCCAAGCTGTCTCGCTCTAAAAGAAAAATGGCGGCGCTGTCATAATGAATAACCTGCTGCAATTCTTCAAATATTTTACTGATGACATACTCTTGATCTAAACTACTGTTAATAACGGTCGATACCTCTCGCAGGCTTTCGGAAACTTGCCTTTGACGTTGTTCACGCTGCAAAAGATGGGCATTATTAAGGGCTACTGCCGCCTGGCTGGCAAATACTTGTAAAATACGGGCATCTTTGGCCTGGAAGGTATTCACTTCAAAGCTATCGGCTGTAATAACGCCTATTGGCTCATTATTGACAATTAACGGTGCTCCCATCCAGCCCCGAATACGTTCGCCACCGTCCCAAATTTCCCAGCCCATATCGGCATGAACATCGGGAACAACGCTCAAATGTTTTTGATTAAAAACACGCACCGCAGGGTCATTTGAAAATAAAGAGAGCGCAAAGCCGATGTCGGCATCGGTATCGCTGGTATCGGCAATAAGCACCAGGTTGTTACCTTCTTTTAATAAAATACCCGCTCCATCATAGTAAATCACCCGTTTCAACTGGCTAAAGATGGTATCGAGCAGCGTTTTTTGATCAATATGACTGTTTAAAGCCATGGCCACTTCCTGCAAACTTTCGGCCAGTTGGCGCTGCTGTTGTTCTTGGTGAAACAGCCGCGAGTTTTCGATGGCAATGGCCGCCTGACCGGCCAATTTTTCTAACAGGTGCAAATCGTTCTCATAAAAGGCATTTTTGGTGGTTTTGCTGTGCGCGTCCAAGGTACCAATGGTTTTGTGGCTAACCTTAAGCGGTACGATGGCGCACGATAGCAGCCCTTCCTTCATCGCCGGCGAGTTCCGTAAATAAGGGTCGCTCGGTAAATCAGGGATAATCATGGGATAATTTGACAACACAACCTGGCCGGGCACCTGTTCGCCAACTTTATAGCGGGTTTCGTCTATCATCTGCCGGCTAATGCCATAGGCCCCCACAATATTGACCGTTTGACTGTTTTCATCCAGCAAACGGATAGTACAGGCATCGGCCCCCAGCAAAGCCGTCGTACTTTGCGCAATACTATCGAGCACAACCTCTAAATTCAACGTTGAGGAAATAAGCTGGGCTATTTCATACATCGCCGTCAATTGTTCGTTTGAGCGTTGTAAAGTTATCTCAGCTTGTTTCCGTTCGGTAATATCTTGTGTAGTTCCATAATACGCTGTCAGCTTGCCACTTGCGTCCCGTACTACATTGCCAATAATATTCACATAGCCTATTCCATTGCGGCGAAGTAGCCGATATACTGCTTCAATCTTGTCAACATTCCCTTCAAACGCCGATTGGATAACGTTCTGAGCATTTTTCCAGTCATCGGGGTGCATTTTACTGCCAATTAAATCCATACTCGGCTGTACATCCGGCGCTACTTCATAAATTGCATAAATCTGGTCACTCCATTGTACGGTGTTATTAACCAGATCGTGCCGCCAATAGCCCAATTTGGCGATGCGTTGAGCCTCCACAAGTTGGGCTTCGCGCTCACGCAGGGCTTCTTCTGCTTGTTTACGGCGTGTAATGTTACTAACCACGCCGTAAATAAAAAGATTGCCGCTATCCGGCCTTTTTTCCACCCGGCCACTGTCGCGCACCCAAATCAGTTCGCCATCGGCCCGGATCATGCGATATTCGATTTCGCTGCTGTGGCCCTGTAAAAAGTGCGCAAACTGCCATGTAGCCAGCACTTTATCATCAGGATGAATAAGTACTTCCGGCCAAAATTCGTGATCGGCCAGAATGGTTTCGGTGGAGTAGCCGGTTAGCTTTTCAACCGCTGAAATAATTTGGTTTATACGGCGGCCGTCCGGGGTAACTTCGGTTAAGTAGATGTGGTCGCTAATAGAAGCAAATACCTGTTGTAATTGCTCTTCACTGTAGCGCAGGGCATCTTCCATACGCCGCCGCTCGGAAATATCAACCGCAACGCACACAATGCCTTGTATCTGGCCTTCATCGCCCCGCAGCAGCGTGCTGGAAAGCAATACCGGTATGGTGTCACCCAATTGGGTACGATACGTTGTTTCAACTTGACGCACTTTTTCATGGATAAACAAATCGGTAATCGTATTTTCGGCAAACACCGCTCCGGCTGGGCAGCCGAGCAAATCAGCTTCTTTGTACTCTAATAAATCAAGGGCAGCCTGATTTACTCTTTGGATAGTATGATCCAGGTCTAAAACAAGCAGCGTTTCGCCCATTGAGTCGATAACGTTATCGAGATAGGCTTTTGAAACTGTGGTTTGGCTTAAATCGAGCGCCATTTGATTAAATACGCGGCCCAGAAATTCAAATTCATCGCCCGAGTCCATGGTAACGGTGGTATCCAGATACCCGCGCCCTATTTTTTCGGCCGCCGCTTTCAAAGTATCGATAGGAACTCCGATATTACGGGTAACAATAAGCCCGATCAAAATAACAAAACTCATCCCCAATAATATTGAAGTGAGGTTAATAGCATAGGTATAGTTGGCTTTTTGATGGGCATCTTCGGCGCTGTTTTCAAAAGCGGTAGCTTCTAACTCGATAGCGTCTTCGATAAGCGCATCCAGCTTATGCTCAGCCACCTGCATTGTATCTCTAAGGGCGAGAACCGACTCCCCTCGGGTTCTGCTTTTAACCAAAGCGACTATCGCGTCGCTGGTTTCAAACGTCTCCTCACGAACCCTTTCCATCTCAAGGACTAAATCTTGGTGTGATGTATCCTGGCTGACTAACGCCATATAAGCAGCAAACCATGTGTCAAAACCGTTTTTGGCCGCTTCAATTTCTTGGAGTTCGTTCTGTATGGCCTCATCTAACAAAGAGGCACTATTAGCTTGGGTAAGGGGTATCTCGTCCGGCAAAAAGATAATGCCCAGGGTTTCTTCGCGCAGTTTGGTCGCACTAAAATGCATCTTACCCAAAGCGACAAGCGTGGGGGCGTCGGTATCGGTCAAATGACTAAAGCGCTGGGTTGTTTCGCGAATAAGCTGAATGTTAACCAACCCAATCACTAAAACCAGCAACGTCATCAAAAGAAATATGGAAATCAACTTTACTCGTAAAGACATGGTGTACTCGCAAGAATTTATCGCAGGGATTAGACAAAAGCAAAGTGATAGTCACATATTTATCCCCATGGAAGTGACTGTCACCATTGAAAGTCTGTAAGTTCTTATTTTAACGTAGCTACGGTTTAGGGTATTTTAAATAGGACTTACGCTATTGTAAAGATGACAGCCACTTACATGCCCTCAATCGACCTGTGGGGGCTACCCCAACGCTGATTGATTACCAATACGTGATTGTCACCTGACTTTTGCGTAAGCGATACTAAAACATTTTTTACAGATGCATGATACCTTGACTCTGACAAAATCCGCAAGGTTACAGGAAAAAAAGTGTCACCATGATAGGCATTATCGTTTTTTTACAGGGGTAAAGGTG
>JAGRBZ010000438.1 GCA_020433805.1 Anaerolineae bacterium | reverse complement strand
GCCATAAGTTCGCTACCCCGGCACCGGCCGGTTCTATGGTTCATGTTCCCGGCGGCATACCCCACGGCTTCCGCAACATTGGCGATACCGTGGGCAAGGTGATGATGACCTTTGAACCCGCCGGTAATATGGAGCTGTTCTTTGAGGAAATCGGCATCCCGGTTGCAGACAAAGCCCATCCGCCTACTCCAGACGGCCCGCCCGATATGGAAGCGTTGTTGAAGGTGTGTGCCAAGTACAATATTTACTTTATGGAAGCACCACCGGCGTAAAATTGGGGAGAGGGATGTTTATTTTACCATGAGGGGCTTGAAAGACATGAAGAAAGAGACTTCCTGTCTTTCAGGAGATCTTAATTCTACAATGTCCCAGGAGACGAATATTCTCATCCATTCAATGCTGATTGGCTCTTGTAGCTCACCCCGCGATAAATCGCCGGGCTATTGAACTGCGTCCGATAAATCGGACTATCCCTCCGCTCCTAATTTGCGATCGACCATCGTGCCATGCATAATAGCTTATTATGAACAAAGAAACGCTGGAACAATTTATTCCTCTGCTCATCGAACGGCTCAAACCGGTTGCTCCGGTTAAAATCATTCTATTCGGTAGCTATGCCTCCGGCACACCGGATGAAGAGAGTGATGTCGATTTGCTAGTGGTTACAAATAGCGAACATTTTCCCAAAAACTTTAAGGAAAAGAGTGCTATTTATCTTGAGGTTTCGAAGCATATCAGAGATTTACGGGGACAAATTTCAATTGATTTGCTTGTTCATACCAAGCCAATGCATCAAAAGTTCGTAGAGATGGATAGCATGTTCTCCAAAGAAATTACCCAGAACGGGATTGTTGTATATGAAGCCAATCACCAAAGCATGGCTTGATAGTGCTTTAGATGATATCAACGCTATTGCTCTATTAGTTGAAGAGCCGCATCTGACCAATGTGGTTTCATTTCATGCGCAACAAGCTGTCGAAAAGAGTTTGAAGGCTTTAATAGAAGAATTTGAGATTGGTATCATAAAAACACACAACCTGAACCGTCTCTATGAATTAGTCAAACCCCAATATGATCCCATTCAAGATCTGGATATGCTCGATCAACTTGACGCCATTTACATTGAGTCTCGTTATCCAAACGAAATGGGATTATTGCCCCACGGTAAGCCGTCTCTCACAGAAGCTGAACAATTCTACAACTTTGCCAAAATAACTTATCATCAGATCAAAATAAAGCTCGAAACTGACGAAGAAGCCTGAAATAACAGCATTTAACTACTACTCCATCAACGCCCCCAGCGACGCCCTGGCGATAGACAACGCCGGGTTCGCCTCAGGGGTCTCTGTCACCACCACCGCGACGACAACGTACTTGGCCCTGTCCACCTGCGTCTCGACGATCGGCGTGGGCGTGACTTGCTCGATTTGAGTCGGGTCGAAAATCAAGCCCGACTCCGTCAGGGCGACAGACGTTGGCTCGATGATCGGCTCCGTAACCGTAGTGGGAGCCAGGCCGATGAACCAACTGAGCGATTGCTGACCTGTTTCTTCGGGGCTGGCCTGTCCTGAAAAGCCAATCAAGCCTTCATCCACTTGCGACAGCCAGGGACGGGTCAAATCCGCCGTGCTGGGTCGAAAGCTGGGGATGAATTCCGGCTCGGCGTCGAGAGCCAGCATCGGCGTCGGCAGTTGACCGTCCAACTCCAGGGCGGCTACGACCCGGGCCATGTGCAGCGGTGTCACGGCCAAATCTTTCACCGTGCCTTTATCGCTAAAATCGGGCAGTCGCCCCGGCTGCGAGGCTAAACCGGGCAGGGGATCGATTAACCCTAGCTGGCGAGCCGTCGTAGCGTAGCCGGTCGGGCCGAGGGGAGCCAGCATCGCTTCCAGGGGGTCCGTCATCGGGTTGAGCGGGCGCGTTACGCCGGAGTCGTACAGCCCAATCAGCCCAATCAGGCGCGATACATCGCCGACCGGGAACAGACCTTGCGTCGCCCGGTTCACCAGCGGCGCGCGTGCGTCTTGGCGCAAGGTGTCCCACGTTTCATCCAGCGTGTTGGGGTCATAGGTCGGGTGGCTCGACATCACCAAAACCGCGCCGGTCTCGATCTCCATGATAACCACCGCCCCTTCCTGATCGTCCAGGGCCACATCGGCAGCAACCTGGGCCGGTAGGTCGATGGTCAGCGTTACGTCGCGGCCCACCAGCGGGCGATGCAGCAGATCATCGACCACTTGCTGCTCATCGGTCTGATCGACCTCACCCCGCAGGATCGAATCGAACGTCGCCTCTACCCCGCCGACCCCGTAGCGGATGCTATAATAGCCCGTCACGGACGATAGGCCAGGATACGGGTAATGTCGCCGGGCAACATCGTCTTCGTCGATAATCGTCTCGGCGATGGGGATGCCGTCGCGGGTTAGCAGCCGCCCGCGCTCGATGCGCTGCTCGGCGACCACCTGGCGCGGGTTATCATCACGCTCTTCCAGGAAGGGTGGGGCCGCAATTTGCCACAGGATCAGCCCACCGGCCACCACAATCAGCCCGACAAAAAGTATTTTGGCTAAACTTAAATAAAAGACGGGCGGCTGATAAGGTCGGCGTGAATAAAGCGACACACGCCCATCCCCGGAACCGTTGCCCGCCACCCGATCGTGCCGCACCATAAACAGCAGCAGGCCAATCATCGTAAAACTCACTATGAGACTACTCCCGCCGTAACTCACAAAGGGCAATGTGACCCCGGTTAGCGGCATCAGCTTTAATGTTCCGGCGGTTATCACAATCGTTTGCAGGGCCAGCATGGTGCCGATGCCCACCGCCAGCAGTTGCTCGAAATCATTTTTGGCGCGGAAGGCAATGGCAAAGGCCCGGCCAATCAACAGCATAAAACAGACAAGCACGCCCAGCGCCCCCAGCAGCCCAAACTCTTCGCCAATGGCGGCATACACAAAATCGGTATGCACCACGGGGATGGCCGTCGGCAAACCCTGACCGATACCCTCGCCAAAGAAGCCGCCGCTGGCAAAAGCCAACAGCGATTGGACAATTTGAAACGAGCTACCCGAAGCATCGAGCCAGGGATTCAGAAATCCGTCAACCCGAATGCGAACCACGCCAAACAGCTCATAACCGACCAGTCCGCCCAGCCCCAACAGCAGCACCCCGCCCCAAATATAACTCGATTGGCCGGTTGAGGCGTAGAGCATCCCTAAAAAGGTGCCAAAGAAGAGCAGCGCCGCTCCCAAATCGCGCTGCCAGATGAGCAGCACCATACTGAAGCCCCACATCACCAGCATGGGGCCAAGATAGTTGGGGTGCGGCATCGACAACCTGCCGATATAGGCCCGCACCTCGACCAATTGGCGGCGGCGGTCGGCCAAATAGGCGGCCAGAAAGACCAAAAACAGCAGCTTGAGCAGTTCGGAAGGTTGGAAGAAGACCGGCCCGGCCTGGAGCCACAACCGCGCCCCGAAGCCGCTCGGGTTGACGCCAAAGAGGAGCGTGCTGGCCAGCAGCAAGATGCCGCCGAACAGCCACGTGTATTTATAACGCCGTAGCCAGTTGAGATTTTTGGGGATCAGCACCATCGCCAGCAGCAGCCCCGTGGCGATGACCAGCCAAAAGAGTTGTCGATTGATAAACGCCGGTGCCAGCCGCCGGATAAGCACCAAACCCAGACCGCACAGAAAAAAGGTAAGGGGCAGTAGCACCGGGTCGTCCGGCATCGCGTTAAAATGCAGGTTGAGGAGATAAATAACGCCCCCCCCGCAGGTCATTAAGACCAGCAGGGGGATAAAAGTTGTTAAACTTAGGGTGCGGTCAACGAGCGCCAGTTGGGTTAACGATAGACCCGTAAAGAGAAAGGTCAACACCCACAGCCAATACGATGGCCGGCGCTTGACCGGCGCATTAAGCATAGTACCGGCCAATGAGCAGTTCCAGTTTGTCCCAGGTAGCGTCCGGCACGTACTGCCGTTCGCGGCGGCTGATGATGGCCTCGGCCAGCGCGTTGTGGCTGGGCCATTGCGGCTCATCGGCCAGCTTGGCCACTACGTTGCGGATGGCTTGCTTGGCGATATCGACATTGGCGTTGAGGTTGGCGATAACGGCATCGACCGTCACCGGCTCTTCGGTTTCGTGCCAGACATCGTAATCGGTTACGTGGGCCATGGTGGCGTAGGCGATCTCCGCTTCGCGGGCCAGAAACGCTTCGGGGATGGAGGTCATACCGATGATCGAGCAGCCCCAACTGCGGAAAATTTTACTCTCGGCTTTGGTGCTAAAGCGCGGCCCTTCGATGATGACAAAATCGCCGCCGGAATGCACCGGCGCACCCGTTTCTTTGACACCCTCGTAAACCAATTCCGACAGAGCCGGTTCGTAAGGATCGGCCACGCCCATATGAACCACCACCCCGCCTTCATAAAAAGACAGGTCGCGCGAGCGGGTGCGGTCGACCAATTGATCCGGCACCACGATATGACGCGGCGCAATTTCCTCGCGCAAGCTGCCGCAGGCGTTCACGGCGATGATGTATTTGACGCCCAGCTTCTTCATGCCCCAAATATTAGCGTGGCTGTTCAGCTCGGTTGGGCTGATGGAGTGGGTGCGACCGTGGCGCGGCAAAAAGGCAACGCGCTGCCCTTCCAGCGTACCGACAATGTAGTTATCAGACGGATCGCCAAAGGGTGTGGATAGCGTAATTTCTTCAACATCGGCCAGCCCGTCAATTTTGTACAGGCCGCTGCCGCCAATAACACCAATTTTTATATCGCTCACTATAAACTCCTTGGATAGGGTTGGTTAGTTTTGATGGTTGGTTGGTTTGATAGTTGGTTGGTTTAGTCGAGGAGCGAAGCATCCTCAGATGCGGAGCGGCCTTGCTCCTGGTTCCCCTCACCCCGTCGCTAACACGACTCCCCTCTCCCTAAGGGAGAAGGGTTGGGGGTGAGGGCTTCGCCTCACTCCACCTTCGGGATCAACTCCTCAACAAACGCCTCATCCAAACTGGCAATAAACTCTGCCATCAACCGGCCGGTACGCTCGACATCTTTGGGATGGACAACCTCAACCGGCGAGTGCATGTAACGGCTAGGAATAGAAAGCAGGATGGTCGGCACGCCCTCGCGGCTAATTTCAACCGCGTAGGCATCGGTGCCGACCCCGCTGGGCATAATTTCGTTTTGATATTTCATTTCTAAATCATCACAAATGTCAATCAACCGGCGGCGAATAACGGGATGATTGCTTGGCCCCAAGGCGATAACCGGCCCCTTATTCAGTTTTATATCGACCTCATCAACATCAGCAAACGTCAGGTCGATAACAATGGCAACGTCGGGATGAATCGTATAAGCCTGGGTCGTTGCCCCCACATAGTTGCCCCATTCCTCATCGGCTGTAGCCACAGCATAGACATCCCACGAATGCCGTAGCTTCTGCAACGTTTTAAGGCTCACAATCATTGCCGCAACCGAAGCGCGATTGTCCATCGCCTTGGCCGAAATCAAGCCGCTGAGCAGTTCGGTTGGGGTGCGGCTAAATGATATAATATCGCCAATCTGAACTACCTGTTCCACCTCAGCTGCCGGTAGGCCTACATCGATGTGCATTTTTTCCATATCGACTTCGTCTCTCGACGCGCCGGGGCCTAATAAATGGGGTGGAATAGAGCCGATAATACCGGGTAGCATCCGTTGCCCATGAACAACAACCTCCTGGCCCATCAGCACCCGCTCATCCAGTCCGCCGATTTCGGTAAAACGGATAAAGCCCTTGTCGATTTTCGTAACCACCGCCCCAATCTCATCGAGGTGAGCCGCCAGCATAACCTTGCGGCGCGGTGGGGCATCATCTCCATTCGCGCCTGCCGGTTGGCCGGCCTTAAAGCCGATGACGCTGCCCATCCGGTCGCGTTCAACGCGATCAACGTAGAGTTCCAACTCGGCGGCAACTGCCTCGTGGACATTTTCAGGCCCGGAGTAACCGGTTACACCGACGGCCTGCGAAAGTCTTTTCAGCATCTCGATTGTTGAATTTTGTTTTTCGGCCATGATAGGGTTCTCACACCGTGCAAAGAATTTGGAGCAACGAAGTAAACCTTGTTACCATCACGATAAGATCAAAGCAAGCTTTGATGCTCCAAGGGTCTGGTCAGATAATACGCACACTTTTAGGCGATAAGATGATTTTGTATCTTTTTGGACTGTTTTTTTGATTTTTTGTACTCCGGCAGTGCTTTTTCACACTGCGGCTGCGCCTTTTTAAGTAGCGCCCAGGCTTTTTTGTACTGCACCCGTGCTTTTATTAAAGGTTCCCGTGCTTTTTTGAACTTCTCCCGCGCCTTTTTTTACACAACCCAACACAAATACAACGTTCCCACTATTTTTCATGCATAATCCGTGCTTTTCTTAAGAGCGGCGGCGCTTTTTTTTACACAACCTTTCCTTTTTTATAACGCTCCCCAATAGTAATACAACATTTCTGGCATTTTTCATGCACATTCGACCCATTATTGCTCATTATCGCCGCTTTTTCTTAATTCTTCCAACACAAATCAAACAATTCCGTGCCGATTTCAGCCTAAGCGGCTTATGGGTAAAACCAGGAAACGCATAATCCAATAGCGTGGGACGTGATGCGTGGTACGCAGCGCATTATACTCCACGTTCCACGTCCTATGTCCCACGAACAACTATGGGTTAAACATTTTCATGCGTTGGTTAAAGCTATCCGATTATAAACTTGGGGAGGAGTCGTGTCAATTGAGGATGAATAAAGACACGTTAGGGATATTTTAGGCATCTTTTAAGGATAGAAGTTACGCAGTTCAGATTGGTTCAGTCTCCAACTAAGCCTTCAACCGGAGTTCAACCGTTTTACACCTTGAT
>JAGRBZ010000437.1 GCA_020433805.1 Anaerolineae bacterium | reverse complement strand
CTTAAATCAGTTGGCTATAATCATGGCGAAAACCCTGAGACACCAACGATATTGGAGACTGGAGATTAAGAGATTGGTTTTCCTATTGCCATCCCTTATTCTCCATTCTCCATTCTTAATTCTTAATTCTCTACCCCCGCAATTCCCGCAAATTCTGCCAAACCATATACCCCCCGGCCAGCAGCGCCACCACAACCGCGATGAGCGGAAAATAATCGATAATCAACACCAGCGCGGCGAAAACGGTCAGGCCGATGGTGACTTTGGTAATGAGTTTGTAAAGCTGGCGGCGAAACGCGGCCTCGATAGCAATGAAAAGCACAATAATAGAGATAATACCGATAAACCAATTTTGCGGGGAAATAAACAGCAAGCCAACCAAGCTGATCAGCATCAATCCGATACTCATCGCTGCCCACCCTTCCAGCAAGCGCCCAAACTGGAGTTCGCTTTCGGGGATGGGCGTTGCCGCCCGGCGGATGTGGCTGCGATTCGATCCGAAATGACCCTGTTCAAGCTGTTCGGCGTACAGTTGAAACGCTTCGAGCGTGGCGCGATTTTGAGCAAATTCGGCCCGCAAATCATCAACCTCCGCCGACAGCACTTCGATCTTTTTTTGTTCTTCTTCAAAAACCTCTTTCAAGTGCGGTCTATTTTGAACAGCTTCCGCCTCGATACCCACGCCCATTAACTGCTGGCTTTTTTCCTCAATCGTTTCCAATAATTCGGCTTGGCGCACCGCAAGCTGGATGTGCTGCTCTTGCACGCGCCGCAGCGCCTGATCGTGGGGCGGAATTTTATCCAGACCGGCCCACCCCAAGGGATCATACCAGGCCCGCCGCACCGAACCGTCGCGGTTGTACATCGGGCCGCCGGGTGCATTTTCACCGGCCCACGGGTCAGAGATATAACGCCCCCACAACCCGCGATATTGCGAAACCCAGGGCAGCGTTTGGTTAATCAGGCGCGGGGTCGTCCACCGTTTTTCCTGGCCGGGTCCAATCGATAGCCCGTCGCCGCGTGCGTAGTCGACAAACGGCAGGCGAAAGAAATTGGGCGACTCAATCTCTTCATACGTTCTCGGTTCATCGGCAAATTGACGTAACTTCTCCGCCCAAAATTTTTGGGTCTGATCAACAACCCGCCGCAGAGGCTTGAGCGACGGGATTTCAACCTCCACCAAATACTCTCCGCCGCTAAAATAGCTGGCGTGCGATCCCGCTCCGGCATAAATAACCGGATGGTCGCCATTCCGCTCCAATTCGGGATCATCCCAATGACGGCGCAGGTCATCGCCCTCAAAATCGTGCGAAGCATACGCCACCCATTCCGGCGTCACGTCGCCATTATCGGCCGTTGCTGACAGATAAATACAGATCATCTCCCAATCGGCCTCGTGGTCATTCATGCCGTGAAAGCCGCTGCGCCAATTATTGAAAGCATACAAAAACCAATATTGCAGCACAATCCAGCCGTTTTCGCGCACCACGCGCCCACAGTAGCGGTACTCTTCTCGTTTGGCCTGGATGGTCTGGTAAGCAATCGATGCCGCAGCAGCCGCATCGCCGGGTACGCGCCCTCGAGCCAACAGCGACAATTGAAAAAGTGCGTGCGCAAAACGAGAGACGTAGCCGACACGGGCCAATCGCCCCGGCCCGGCATGAAACGCTTGAGCGGGGTCGGCGTGGGTTAATTCGTGCAGTTTATAGGTGGCTAACTCTGCCGCCGTAAGTGGGTCGGCAAATTTCAAAAAATAGATCGAGTCGAAACCATCAGCACGCGGTTGGGCTAGCGTGTTGAGCGTAACAAGTTGATCGGGCGTTAAACATTGCGACTCAGCAGCGTTCGAGCGCTTAATCCATAGATTGCACGCTTCCACATAACGGGCGACATCAATGGGGAAAAACTCTTCGCCCTGAGTAAAATGGATAATCGGCTCAAAACGCCGTAACAGTTCAAGATCAATATCAGGGGTCATAAAGGGGTATCCTGCCCCTTGCCATTTTGAAACCACGGCTCAAAAGCCGAGCGGATGGAATGGGCATTAAGGTAGAGTACCATAAGAATGCTGTAGAGCATTGTTAGCTGGGCCGCACCCGACCACGACGGCTGCCAAAAGCGAATATAAAGCCCCGTTAGCAAACAGATACTCTGGACCATCATCGCCAAAATCCAGCCGGTACCGCGTAAAAAAACAAACCACAGCGTCGCCAGCAGTGCCAAAAAGACAGCCGGCGTAATAGAAAAAAAGATAGGCGTTTCCCCTATAAAACTGCTATTTGGCGTCCAAAGGAACTGCAACAGAAAGGCTTGCAGCAGCAGGGCGATACCGCCGCTGATCCTCACCGAAAAATGTGGCATGGCTAACTCGATTCGCCTAACGTGCGCTTAAAAAAGTCGGTCACGCGCTCCATAAAAAGCTGCCAACTTTCGCCCGCAAAAGCGTGGCCCTGACCCTGATAAACAAAATACTCAACCTCCCGGTTGGCCGCCACCAACGCCGCGTTCAAATCGGCCGACCATTCCGGCGGCGTGCTGGTATCTGCCGTGCCGATATGAATTTGCACCGGAGCCGTAACAAAATCAAAGTAATTGATCGGCGACGTTCGCTCTAAAAAATCATCCCGAAAAACAGCATCGCCATAAGCCCGCACCAACACTTCATCCGTCTCGCGCCGCACGCCAACACCCCAACGCTCGATAACTTCCGGATCCTTGCCGCTGACCGGCGCATAGAGTACGGCGGCCTTAATACGCGGATCAATCGTAATGGCTTTGGTCGTTACGCCGCCGCCCATGCTATGACCCCACATCCCAATGCGATTAGGGTCGGCCTGCGGGATTGATGCCACCGAACCGACCAAATTCAAAGCATCGATCAGCAGCCCCGTCCGAAAAAAGTTATCGCCCGAATCAGACTCGCCCCAGGTGCGAAAATCAGACGACAGCGTCAAATAACCCTGCTTACTCAAATATTCGGCGGCGCGCCAGGTATCCGCCCCCGACCAGTAGCGCGACTGCGGAATGTAGCCGTGATTGAGCAGCACCACCGGAAACGGGCCATCGCCGCTTGGTATTTGCATAATGCCGGTGATGGTTAAATCATCACTGGGATAATCGATATAGTAGCGGGTAAACGTGGCTGTGGTCGTCAGCACCGACCGGATAGTGATCGTGCCGCCAGGGTATTCGCGCTCACGCATGCCTTCGATGGTGAACGGTTCCATGGGATGCGGGGTGGGCGTTGGCGTGTTGGTGGGTGTCGGCGTAATGGTCGGCGTGGCCGTTTCGGTCGGGGTTGTGGTTGGCGTAGAAGTCACCGTCGACGTGGCGGTCGTGGTTGGCGAGCGTGTGACCTTTTCGGCGATGGGGGTCGATACAGGTGGCGGCCCGGATCGGCAGTGAGTCAGGAAAAGCGTCAGCGCGATGACCCAGATGTGTTTAGGAATGAGGGTTGATTTCACCAAGTAATGGTCCTTCTTCGTTCACGATGTTCAACTTTACATTGTAGCCCAGTTGGTCGATGGGGTAAAGTTGGGGGGATTTTTCACCGTGTTTATGGGTGTTGAGACGGAAACACTGAATCACTGATGGAAATGAGAACTTTGAGCTATGAGTGGTACGAGCCGTTCGGCGGCGGTACGGACGGCTCGGTGAGTGGTACGAGCCGTTCGGCGGACGGTACAGGTGGTTCGGCGGCGGTACGAACGGTTCGGCGGCGGTACGGATCGTTCGGCGGGTGGTACAGGTGGTTCGGCGGCGGTACGAACGGTTCGGCGGCGGTACGGATCGTTCGGCGGGTGGTACGAACGGTTTGGCGGTGGTACAAACCGTTCGGCGAATGGTACGGACGATTAAGTGGTCGGTAGGAGTCATTTTTGGGTGGTAGGAATGACTTTTTTGACGGTAGGACTCATTTTTTTGCGGTAGGGATCGTTATTCACATGGTAGGAGTCATTTTTTAGACGGTAAAGGCATCATTTTGGCGGTAGGAATGATTTTGCGGATGGTAGGGATGATTTTTTGAACGGTAAAGGCATCATTTTGGCGGTAGGAGTCGTTTTTCGGACTTATACCACAGTTAGTGCGAGGATAGAATCACGGATTGGTAGAAATGCGCGGATTGTCTCTCATCTTTATCCGCGTTCTTCTGCTCATGAGCAGTTCTTCACGCTCAGGTCGCCCAGCAGCACACAATAGTGGAAAAACTTTCAGCCTATTTCATTCCCCGTAGAGGATGATGGTATACTAACAGTGAGCCGTTGACCGCGACGGCGAGTACCGCCCGTTCGTCAATTGCTCGACCTGAGGGCCGAAACGTTAATTTCACACGATGGGCCGTTTCAGCCGCTGCTTGTTTCTAAAGAGAGGTTAGACAGTGACTTCCACATACGTTGAATATGCCTGGGCTTCAGGCAAGTCGATGCCCTCAATTTGCAAGCCTTCTAAATGAAACGCGATGGCTTCACGCATATTTTGCTCGACTTTTTCCGGGGTTTCGCCCGTTGCAATGCAACCATCTAAATCGGGGGAATAGGCGGAATATCCGGTGTTTGTTTTTTCGATGATAATGAGGTATTTCATTTTTTCAGCCCTGCTTGTTTCCTGATGCTATTCAGGGTTCCCGGAGCCAAATCATCGCTTGGCTTTCCGGCAATAGTCACTAACCCCTTTTTGGTAGGATGTTTATATTGGCGATGGCTTCCTCTTATTCTAACAAGATACCAACCATCTTTCTTGATTAATCGGGTAACTTCTTTTACCTTCATAGAATAATTATAGCTCTGATAACACAATGGTCAATCTCGAATTAGAGAATAATTCGTCGAGGGAAAATGAGTAACTTAATTATTCAATATCAAACGCAACGAAACCAATATTGGCCTGACATCGAACATTTCTTTGCCAATCTGCCGCCCCAACTGTTTCGGCAGGGCGTGATGCTTAAAAATAACCTGGCAACATTTTATGCCGATACCGGCCAGTTCCGCGACATTCTCGCCCGCGAGGACGATCCGCCGCTGTTTTATGCCCATCTGTGGCTGCTCGATGATTGGCACATTCCCGTCGCTGCTGAACGAACGCGGTTGGAAGCGTATCTGTTTTTAGCGGCGGTCTTTAACTTCGCGGCGGTCTATACCGAAGCGACAATCTTCGATGAGGGGAGTAATTTCGACAGCACCACGCTTTATTTGGCCCAAAAACTTCGCCGCCAAGCCGATTATCACTTGTCACGCCTGTTTCCGGCCCAAAGCCCCTTCTGGATATACCATCAAACGCTGTGGAATAAACATGCAGAAGCACAACTGGCCGCACTGCAATCTTGGAAGGATGCCGTAACGGTCTCAGCAGAACAGGCGTTAAGCCAACTGCCGCAGCCATTGGCCTACACCAAACTCGCGGCTATCGGGGCTGTGCTGGGAGCAGATCTCGATAATCATATTCCGTCGTTGAGCCAAATGCTCGATCATCTTAACCGCGTCTGGCAAATTGTGCGCGATATTTCAACGCTGCGCCGCGATATCGCCCGGCGGCGCTACAGCTATCCTCTGATCAAAACCATTCAGGCGGCCAAGCTCGATCCCAACCAGCCACTCGCTCCTGAGCAGATTTTGGGAGCGTTGGCGCTCACCGGCGTCATGAACGAAATCGGACAAACCTGCGCTGCCGAACTCGATTCTGCTCGCAATTTGGCCGATATGCTCAAGCTGCCGTCGTTCAATGCTCATTGCGATGTCGTTGAAAAGCGCGTTCAAGACATCGTCGAGCTTTTCTCGCTCAAAAACATCGGCAAAAAACAGGTCGATGCCTCGAAAAAAACAAGTCGGCCTGTTTTCGCTCCCTTTGTCGATACACTCCCGACCGTCATCACGATGGCCGAGGGCTACTTGCTGTCGGATTATTCATTTCGGGAAAGTTGGGAAGTGCAGCGGCGCGGCGTGTTCGGCGTGCCGGAAATGGTGGCGAAAGCCTTCCCGATGGGGTTCATTATCGAAATTTTGTCGCGCCACGGTCACGCTATGGCGCAGCCTATCAATACCGTCTTTCAAACGCTCCAGGCAACGGGGTTTCGCTATTACAACCACGATCACCTGCCGCCCGATACCGACGATCTCGGCCTGGCGCTGCGCTTATTTGCATATTCAACCCAGCCGGAGAGTCATCGACAAATTCTACAAGCGCCGCTTGAACGTTTCGTGTCAACCATTTCAGATGCGGGTGATATTCCGGTTTGGTTGATGACCTCTGAACAGGCGGAGACGCAGTATAGCGTATCGCTGTGGGGCAATTACTGTGCGGCCGTATCGGCCAATGTATTATTGGGGTTGATAAGTTATGATGGGGCAGGGTATCAAGCGCTGATTGAAACGTGCACACGAAAAATATTGGGGGACGTACGTGAGCAAGGCGTGGGTGCCGGCTGGCATTACGTGCCGCTGTACACCACCTGGATTATGTTTGAATTGGCCTCTCAATTACAGACGCAGCCCGTAGGTGTAACGCTAAAGGCTGATTTAGATGCTGCTGTCCAAATGCTAGCGGATCGATTTGAGACTGAAATCCAGCGGCAGCGCGTAACGTCTCAAGATGCTGCGCTGCTAACGTTGATGACTTTATCAACCGGCGCGCCGGATACGGTCAAAGCTGCTTTCAATCCCGATTGGATCACCTTGTTGTGTAAAACACAGCGCTACGATGGTAGTTGGCCAGGAGAACCGCTCTATGGTACGCCAACGCGCGGTGAGTTGGCGGCCTGGTATGCGAGCAGTTCAGTGACGACGGCGCTGTGCTATCACGCATTGAAAATCTATGAAGCAACGATCTAAGGGTACTGCGTCGGCGTGGGTTAGCCGACTGATTGGCGTGTCAAAGTCGTCAAGCGAAAACAGAAAGGCGTGGTATGATAA
>JAGRBZ010000436.1 GCA_020433805.1 Anaerolineae bacterium | reverse complement strand
ATCCGCGCCGTGGCTCGCGGCGAGTCGATTTTAGACCCCACGGTCACAGCCAAAGTCGTGGCCGAATTTGCTCGACTGGCCAATCAAACCACCCGTCCCGAAGCGTTGGTCAATCCCCTCTCGGATCGTGAAATCGAAGTGCTGCGCCTGGTGGCTAAAGGTGCCACCAATGCCGAGATTGCCGCCACGCTTTTCATCGCTGAGGGTACGGTTAGAAACCATCTCACTAATATTTTGGGCAAACTCGGCGTTAGCGACCGTACGCAGGCCGCGGTCAAAGCCAAGGAGTTGGGGTTGGTGTAGAGGCAAAAGATTTACTACAACCACCTTACAAAAGATAAAGCGTGGTAACGTTACGTTGTAACATCCCACGCTCTACCTATTGTTTAATTAAGACTTAGATGACCTAACGCTCTACGATTTCTACCTCGTTGCGCGTCCAGGACCAAGCAAAGGACATAATAAGAAGGTGTCGCCTTCATCCTGTACGTCGTTTCCATTGCTGTCGATCCACCAGCGTCCACCCAAGTAACCGGGATCGCCGGGGCCAAATTCGGTTACGCCATCTTCTAATTTCTGGAAGCGGCCTTTCATCGGCAGGACTTCAGCTGTAACAAACGTGTCATAATAAAGCCCCTGACTGCTAACATAAACCGTTCCTATTGCGCCGGCACGACCGCCTTTGGCAAAGGCCGGTACTGCTGAAACAAGCGCCGAAGCGAGCAACAAGAATACTAAAATTTTTCGAACCACGGATCATCTCCTTTTGTAAGGATCCCTGACGAAGTGTTCAGTGATCTGGTTGATAGAGTTAATGTCATTCTCCCTGCTAAATGTTAACAAAGCCTTCCGAAAGGATTACAGAATTCTTAAGAGGCCTTATGAGGAAAAATACATAACGCTGCGCCCTATCTATTGGGGTTCACTTTCAATCCTTCTTTTTAACTCCTGACTCTCATTTTGCCCAAATTGCATGACAAGTTTGCCCAAAATTTAGGACATACAAACGAACCTCGATAGGGTATTCTTAAGGCATTGTAACAATCAAAGCAGTGTACAAGGAGAAATTCTGATGAAGAAGTTTTTACTAACGAGTTTGGTTGCGCTTGTCATTCTCCCCGTGGCCCTATTTTTGCCCATTACCTATAATCCGTCGACTCATTCTGTGCCGGCTAAGAATTTCGATGAAGCCATAGCACGCGCGGATATTTTTCAGACCAAAGATGATGAGGTAGCGCTCTATCCGGGCTGTGAATCGCAAGTTATGACCCACGGCCAAAAAGTTGAGCAGGTTATTGTTCTGCTCCATGGCTATCGCAACTGTCCCAAGCAGTTTTACGCATTGGGTACTATATTCTACGAGCAGGGGTACAACGTGATTATCCCTCGTATGCCCCACCACGGTCTGGCAGATGTGCTGGCAACGGACCAGGCGCAGCTCACAGCCGATGAGTTGGCGGCCCACGTCACGGAAGCGGTGGATATCGCCGAGGGTTTAGGCGATGACGTCACCGTGGCCGGTATATCGACAGGCGGCGTCTTGGCTGGACTGGCAGCTCAAAATAGGAGCGATATTGATCAGGCCGTGCTGATAGCTCCGGTTTTTGGTCTACACATCATCCCAACTGAATTGACAACGCCGGCCATAAATCTGTTTCAGATCCTGCCCAACTTCTTTCTGTGGCAAAATAAAGAACTGAAAGCCGAGGCACCCAATCCCCCTCAAGTCTATCCCCAAAACGCCACGCGGGCCGTAAGTCAAATTTTGCGACTGGCATCTGGCGTGCGTGATGAGGTGGATGAGTCACAGCCGGCTGCATCGACCATTATTGTGGTGACAAATGCTAATGACACCGCCGTGAATAACGAGATGACATCGGATGTTGTTGTTGATTGGCAAAAGAGTGGGTTTGAGCATCTTGAAACGTATGAGTTCGAGGCCAATTTGCAGTTAGATCATGACTTGATTGACCCAACCCACCCAAAACAAAAGATAGATCTTGTCTACCCGGTTCTTATTGACCTAATAACCCAATAACTTTAGAATTGTTCACAAGATAATAAGGCACGCTTGGCTTTGGCTGACACCGTGCCAAGCGTGGAAGGCAAGTGGTTGGGCATGGACACGTATACTTCACCGACAGGCGGCAAAATCGCCCTGCTGGGGCTAGACGAACGTTCATTTTCGGCAAAAAGTGACTGAAACCTTGTGAACCGGCAACCATCCATCAAATTATCAAACCATCTACCCCCTAAGTAAGCACAGCCAAATTGAAATTGCAAAATTCTAGCGTTCACTGTTACAATAGAGTCACGTAATCTACCAGCCAAGTATCCAAATGGGAAGGAGTAAGAAGCAGGGATTAAGGGGAATATAGCCCTACTTCCTACTGCTTACTTCTTACGCCCCTTCTTATGTGCCAATTCTACAAACATACTACGAGGTAAATATCGATGTCTGATAAAATTCGGTGGGCGCTTTTGACCACCGCCAAAATTAACGATGCCCTAATCGATCCCATTCGCCAGGCCGAACGCAGCGAGCTTGTGGCGGTCGGCAGTCGTAGCCTGGAACGGGCCAAGGCGTATGCGCAAGAAAAAAGTATTCCCAAGGCCCACGGCAGCTATGAGGACCTTTTAGCCGACCCCGATATCGACGTTATCTACAACGCCCTGCCCAACGGCATGCACTGCGAGTGGACCGTCAAAGCAGCCGAGGCCGGTAAGCATGTGCTGTGCGAAAAACCACTGGTCATTAGTATGGAAGAGTTCGACCAAGTCGAGTCGGCAGCCGTCGATGGCGACGTGACCGTCTTTGAAGCCTTTATGTACCTGCACCACCCCCAAACGCGCAAAGTGCGGTCGATGATTGAAGAAGGCCAACTGGGCACAATCCAACTGATCAACAGTTGGTTCAACTTCTACCTGCCGCCGGAAAATGCGGGCAACGTGCGTTTGCAGAGCGACCTCGAAGGTGGCTCGGCTTGGGATGTAGGCGTCTATCCTAACAGCATGGCTGTTTTTATGACGGGCGGGCGCGCTCCAAGAGAGGTCTGGGCCGATCAAATTGTAGGCGAAAGCAGCGTCGATGTGGCCATGCGGGCGCAGCTAAAATTCGGCAGCGGCACTATAGCCCAGGTATCTTCGGGCTTCCGCACCGCATTCCGCCAGGCAGTCTACATTGTCGGCGATAAAGGCACCATTGCCATTGCCGAACCCTGGAAACCGGGTGTCGAAGGTCAAGACAGCCACATAATCTTCAGCACCATCGACGGCAAAGAAGAAACCATCACCATTCCGGCTGTTAATCCTTACCTATGCGAGGTACAGGCGATGGAAGCCTGCCTGCTCGACGGAGCCAGCCCGGTCGTGCCCCTGAGCTTAAGCCGCGAGTTTCTCAAAAGCATGCTGGCTACGTACAAATCGGCGGCAACCGGCCAAGTTGTTACAATGTAGCCAGAGTGATCGTTCATTACATCAAAAAACTATCGCTGGCCTAGTGAAAAGAAATTGTGAATAATTAATTGTGAAGTTAAATTCATTCACCATTAATTATTAATTGTTCACAATTCACAATTTTCCCAAGCGAACGCTAAAAAAAGTAGTAGTTCTTAAACCACCTGTTATTTCACAAAGGAATAGAGATCATGTCCAATCACCCAACCAGCAATCTGGTTATTACTCCGGCTACTTGGAAACAGACTATCGACACTTTAGAACGGACACCTTCGCAGCTACTTAACGTTGTCGGTTGGTATGGCTCAACCCATGCCTCGGCCATGTGGCGTAAGGATGACTTCTTTCTCAACATTTTTGAAAAGGAAGGCGTCAGAGGGTTTGATCCGCAAACCAATGACTGGGACCCTGCTTACAGCAAAATTGAAGCCGAAGTTTTGGCCGCTGCATCGGTCGTCGTCATTCGGCTTGAAAATAACGAACTGCTCAACGGCAGTCTAGGCTCGGTTGCCGAAATTGGGCTGGCGCTCACGTCCGCCGCCCTGCGCGGGCAAATTGTCATTGTGTCGATTGAGGAAGGTCTCCTGACCAGCCTAAACGAACCGGGGGCGATAGCGCAATACATGATGCTCGAGATGTCGCTGGAGAATATCGAAGCCATCGACAGGTTGGCCGGATTGTTACGCATTCATCGGGGGGATGATCTCAAAGAGCTGGCGGTCATGTGCTGTGAAGCCGCCCAGCAACAGATGGTACAGAACCAACAAGGACTGCCTTACACCGAATTTTTGGAGAAGCGGGTCAGACGACGCCAAAACTATCCGCGCCGGGTATTGATTGGAGGTTCGGGTGGAGCCTACGACGAAATTCATCAGGAAACGTTTAAGCGCAAACGAAACGCGCTCGCTGCTGCTTATTACGCGAAAGGCCAGCCGGTCAAGATTCTATCCGAGGGAGCCATCGCCAAAGCATGGCAAATCCCTTATGGCAGCGTCGACAACTTGGGGGTAGCGCTGGCAACGCGCACACTGCTCTCTATCGAAACCGAGTACAAACGCGAAGCCGATGTCCTGCTGCTGCCCCTTATGTCCGAAGCTTCATCAAAAGCCGCCGCCACGGAAATCGGCTTTTTGCTACTGTACGCACTGACCAGCGGCCAAGATGTCAAAATCTTTCTGGAGCCGTTTGATCCGGTCGATTACATTCGCTGCCAGTTAGACGACGTCAATATTGAAGATTGCGGCAGCGAGAAAAAGATTCGCATGGCCCTCAACGAGGCCGGCGTAGCCGATAACATTCTCGCTCTGGCGGTTAAGGATGAAGTAATAGCCACCTTTCGCCTATTCCAGACCATGATGCATGGCGACCTGCCCAGCTTGAAGCAAGTGAAACAATCGCTCTTGGGCAAAACCGAAGCCTTTAACAGCGCCGACAATATTCGCCGGGTGCGGGTGCTGGTTCAGGCTCACCTGGAACGCCTCAATGTCGATGAGCGTTTTCCCGGCTTCTTTTTGTATGATACCCATGTATCGCTTCAACCGTCGGGGGCGGCGCAGGCGAAATAGAGGCTGAGGCTAAGGCTAAGGCTGAGAACATATATATTTCAAGTTGTCACGTTGCTGCGAAAAATCACACCTCGATACACCTGCGGCACTCGGTATGATTTTTCGCAGCATGCCGAGTAGCGCTGAGCAAAGCGAAGAGCATATCGAGGGGTGCCAGTTGGTGCGGTAGCAACCCAAGATTATTTTGCTAACGGTTGAACGTCGATGCCTTTTCTTCGCCTTAGCCTCAGCCTTAGCCTATAAATGAAGTTATCTACGACTGAATAAATACCCAACACCATATAAACATGACGACAACATACAAACCCTCAAAAATTTGCATTGTAGCAGGCCACATCTGCTTAGACGTTATCCCCGCGATCAACGAGGTGGGCGACTTTGCCTCAACCTTTCGCCCTGGTCGCTTGATTGAAACCGGGCCGGTGTTGATGGCTACCGGTGGCGCAGTTTCCAACACCGGACAAACGCTCTACAAACTCGGTATCGATACCCGCCTGATGGGCAAAATTGGGAACGATGCGTTTGGCCAGGCCACCTTAGACATCATTCAACGTTTAGCCCCCCACCTTACCGGTGGCATGCACATCACCCCGGACGAAGCCAGTTCCTACACCATTATCCTCAGCCCGCCCGGCACCGACCGCCTTTTTCTTCACTGCCCCGGCCCTAACGACACCTTCGGGGCAAACGACATCGACTACGATGGGCTTGAACAGGCCGATCTCTTTCATTTTGGCTACCCGCCCCTTATGAAGCGGTTTTATCAGGATGACGGAGCCGAGCTGATTACTATGTTCCGCCGGGCCAAATCTACCGGTGTAACAACCTCGCTGGATATGGCCATGCCCGATCCCAATGCACCGTCGGGCCAGGCCAACTGGCCGGTCATTCTAAAGAACACGCTTCCCTTCGTCGATCTGTTCGTACCCAGCATCGAAGAAGTCTTGCTGACGCTTTATCCTGACATCTTTGCCCAGGTTAGCGAGGGCGAAACGCCTATCACGCCGCAACTCATGTCGAATATAGCGACTGATTTGCTGGCGATGGGTGCCAAAATCGTTCTGCTCAAAGCCGGCCATCTGGGCATGTACCTGCGCAGCGCCGACGCAGCCAGGCTGCAACAGGCCGGACGCGCCCAACCGCTTGATACCGCCCGCTGGGCTAACCGCGAATTTTGGGTGCCGAACTTCCAAACCAAAGCCGTTGGCACAACAGGGGCAGGCGACTCGGCTATAGCCGGTTTTTTGGCGGCCCTGCTGCGCGATCTGTCTCCCGCCGAGTCGGTTACCGTCGCGGCAGCCGTGGGGGCCTGTAATGTTGAGGCCCACGACGCCCTGAGCGGCATTCGCTCGTGGGAAGAAACTATCGCCCGGATCAACGCTGGCTGGCCGCGCCCTCAACTCGATCTCGACAGCCCCGGCTGGCGCTTTGATACGACCCGCCAACTGTGGCTTGGGCCGCACGATGCGCTCAATAAGGAATGAGAATTAATTAACTTACCCAATTCTGTCGGGTAATTCGTAATTGGTAACTCGTAATTAGGGGCTGAAAAGCCAATTACCATTTACTATTTACCAATTACCCAAACGCAAATGCGGAACTTATTTAATGCACGATCCTTAACGTGAGGAGCGGCATCGACACCGTTAACTGTCGTCGCGAACATCCTCTGATGCGGCTTCGGTAATGCCGTTGGGGGGAATACTCTCTTGCGTGGCCGGTTTGGGGGTAGCAGAGGCTTCTCCTACAATCGCCCCGCGCGATGCGGTCTCGCCGCGCTTAGAAACGATTTTATAGCCCCATTGCTGCAATTCTTTTGATACTTTGAACCGAAACTCCATCGCCAACAAATAGATACCGGCGGCCTGGAGGTAGTTAAACAGCTCAAAAGCCAACGCGTT
>JAGRBZ010000435.1 GCA_020433805.1 Anaerolineae bacterium | reverse complement strand
GGGGTTGGGGGTGAGGGTTTCGAACGCATCGATGCCGTTGTTTTTTCAATAGGGTTTATACCAGCTTCTTCTTTTGGCCCCCCTGCAACTTTGCCACCTTGCGACTTTGCCACATTGACCCAGGCGACGTAGACAATCACCAGCGGCAGCAGAAGCGTGAGGTATTTTGTTACCAGGGCCAAACCGGCTAGCGCACCTAACCCAAAAAAGCCCCAGTTGGCATGATAGCCTTTGGCTATGCGCAAACTTAGCCAGAGGAAGAGGGATGAGAGTAGCAGCGTTAGGCTATCATAGTTGAAGAGCATGCCGGTAAAGATAAAGCGTGGATTGAAGGCGAGGAGGGCGACGGGGAGGAGAATGAAGAATGAAGAATGAAGAATGGAGAATGGAGAATGGGGGGATTGGGGGTTGGGGATTGGAGGTTGGAGATTGGGGGTTGGGGGTTGGGGGTTGGAGATTGGAGGTTGGAGATTGGAGATTGGGGATTGGAGATTGGAGATTGGAGACTGGAGATTCTTTTCATTTTTACTGGGTAACGGATCATGCTCGATTTTTTGGAAAAATTCCAGGGCGATGAAATAGGTGGTGATGAGGGTGGCCAGGGAAAAGGCAATCGAGAGAAAACGGCCTATGTGCCAGATTAGAATTTCTTGCTGCCAGGGAAAGCGTTCGTCTTCGGTGTGGAGGATGGCTTCGGGGCCTTGGGCGGGAACGAGTTGGCGGCGAATGTTGTCGGCGCGGTATTTGAACGAGGGTGGGCCGTCTGTTTCAACCCAAAAGGTTAGGCCGGCGGCGGCTAGATGGTAGAGCGGCGGCCAGTCGGATTTGTAGCCGGCGGTTTCGCGTTCGGCGGGGCTGGCGGGCAGCCGCCCGTTGTCGGCGATGAATTGGGCGTACCAATAGTGCGCCCATTCGTCGGCTCCGCGTCCGATAGGCACGACGATGCTGTAGGCAACGGCTAAAATCAGGTATATGGCTAAGATGAGAAACAACCGCCAGTTCATGGCGTTCGAGGTGAGGCGTCGTCTGGCTGGCATCGGCTATGGGCCTATTTGAACGGAGGTAAGCATCACTTCATTGGCCGATTGACCCGGCACGGGCAAGCGTTGTCCGGTAGAGGGATCATAGAGGCCCGCAACCAGCCGATAGTCAGCCGGCGGCAGTGAATCCGGCAGGGGCAGGCGCACTTCATCAACGATAATCTCGCCCGGCGACCAAACGCCGGTGGGATAGGCTCCGCCCGCCGGGGGCTGATCGTGCTGGGCCACGGTTTCGCCGCCGGCGTTGCGGAGATGCACAAAGGTCGTGTAATCTCGATCCAGTGGCGCGTCGCTGCGCCAGTAGAGGGTGAGGGCTACATGGTGGGCCTCAGATGTCGCGTTAGTCGACGATTGTCCGACGGCATCCGATAAATCGAAGCCAAGCAAGGTGATGTTGGAGTCATCGCCAAAGGGCTGGTCCATGGGCGTCTGGGGGGTTGCGGTCTCCCGTAAAAAGGGGGCTGCGAACGACCCGATTTTGATCGGCCCGATGGTGACGTTGCTCACGTCCGACATTTCTCCCTGCTGCACCAACGGCAGCGATACGGCGGCCTCGCCCATCGGCAGATAAAAGCCGACGTCGAGATAATAGAGGCCCGGTGGCGCATCGGCCTCGACGGGTATCGAAAAGCTGTCGGCGACAACTTCATCGGCGACCCACAGCAAGGTGCTGTAGAATTCGCGGGGCCGACGGTCGTAGCCGCCCCACACCTGCCCCTCGGCATCACGCAGGCGGGTAAACATCAAAAGATCGGCGGGTATCGAATGCAGGGCCTGCCAAGTGAGCGTCACCGGCATTCTTTGGTCCGGCGCAATCTGTCGCTGCGGCAAATTATAGCCCAGCAGTTGTAATTGATTAGCAAAGTTCGCCTCCAGCGAAGTTTGAATAGGCGGGGGCGTGGTCGGACGCCCGTCATTATCGACCCACAAGGTTGCCTCGTTTTCACAGTGCCGCACCGTGTACTCACCACGCGACCAGCGCGGATCGATGACCAAGGCCCAGGTTGATCCGGCCTGGGCCAGGGGCGCGACAATTGTTTCGTCCGGTCCAATCAATTGCAGGTCACAGGTTGACGGAACCGTAATCTGAACAGCCTGCCAAGGGTTAAGGCTGATCCGACCCTCGACCGGCTGGCCGGATTGCCAAATGCGGACGGTATCGGGCAGCGGCGGCGGCTGGGCCAGCTCAATTTCTGTCAGAATAGCATCGGCCTGTCCATCGGGCAACAATGGGCCGCCGGCACCCAGCAGTCGCAGCGCAAGCGCGTAGCGGCCCGGTAATAAACCGGACAGCGGCAGCCAACCTTCCACCCGGACGCCATCGCCCGGCTCCCAGGCTTTGGTGAGATAGCGTCCATCGGCCGGATGCCCCGTCCAGACGCTTTGGGCCTGTCCGTCGGTATCGATCAGCCGCAATTCCATGATGTAGTTTTCGGGGGCTATCTCTTGGGAGTGCCAGAAGAGTTGGGCGGTTAGGGCCGAAGCAGCGGCAGCACAGCAGGTCGAATCCTTGTTTACTTGGGGCAGTGAGAAGCCGGTTAGCAGCAGGGGGCCAAAATCGAGATTAGCAGCCTCCGCATGGGCCGGTTGAAGGGGTGGGGCGGTGCGTACCGGCAGCGGCGGTTCGTAAAGCTGCACGGCTTGAAGCCCACTCCACACGAACATAGCCAAACCCAAAGCAAATCCGCCCAGCCAGGGCCAGGCTTTAGATGTCGGCAGCCACGCGCCCAGGCCCCAGGTCAAGAGTAGGGCAAACGCGCCTACCGCCGGAAAAAGAAGGTGCTGGCCTAATCCGGCGTGGGTTTGCTGGATAAATATAAAGCGCACCAGCGGCAGCAGCAGGAAAGTGGCGCTATAGAGCAACAGCAGCGGCAGCCAGCGTCGCAGCAGGGCGGATCGACGCCAGCCGCGTACCCAACCGGCGATTATCAGCCCGGTTAGCAGGAGAAGACTATAATAGAGCAGCGCTGGAAAGTGCCACTGATACTGCCAAAAACTGCGAAAGAATCGTTCGAGCCATTCATACCAAAAAATGCGACCGCCGGTCTTAACCACCGCGCCAATCTGTCCGCCGGACAAGAGTTCGGCTACGCCCAGCGAGGTCTGGTCGCTGCCATCGGCGATGAGGATAGGGTGAAGCAGACCGGCCAGCCAGCCTAAATCGTCGACCCGATTGAGCGCCAGTTCGACGGTGACAAACCACCAGCCCGCGCCCAGCAGTAAACCAAGTGCGGCTAATGCCAATCGCTCCGTCACTGTTCGCCACGACCACCCGGCGCGTCGCCAGAGAAAAATAATGAGGCCCAGCAGGAGCAGCGGTGCCGTCAGGGCGCTCAATTTGGTGACGATAGCCAAGCCTATCCACAAACCGGCCAGCAGATAGAGCCAACGCGGCCGGTCGTTCCGTTCGACCAAATAGACGGCCGTTAGCAGGAACAACGATAGACACAGGCCCAGCAGGTTTTCGTAACTGAAGACGCTGCTAATAAAGACAAAGGTCGGGATGAAAGCAACCGCGCTGACGGTCGCCGTCGCGGCCAAATGCCGCCAGGGCTGGTCGCCAACAAGAAATAGGCCGGTATGGTAAACAACTACCAACGTCAGGGCACTAACGATAATGGAAATTAGTCGGCCTAGCCGCCACAGCCCAATTTCGCCGCGCCAGGGGTCTTCGGTGTTAAGGACCAGCCAATTGGGGATTTCGGCCAGGTCCATAATGGCGATGTGGCGGCGCGGCACGTTGTGCGTTAATTTGGCATAGGGCGGCGCATCCAGGTTGCCCCCATAGAGCGCCGCCACCAGCGCCGAATTAAGCGGCGGCTGGTCGGACTTGTAGCCGGCGGCGGTTCGGTCTTCGGGGCTGAAAGGGAGATAGCCGTGCTGAGCCAAAAATCGCGCGAACATAAAATGGGCGGTTTCATCGGGGCCGGCGGCTAACGGGGTGCGTAAGCTGGTTATAAAAGCCAAGGTTACAAACAAAAGCAGGACCAGGATTAACCCGGCATACGATTTTAATAGCGATGGTGTCACTGGCCCAGTCCCAAATTCGCGCCGTCGGCTGTGACTTCAATCGGACCCAGCGTTACGCTGCTGGCTTCAATGGGTGCTCCATTTTCTACCAGCGGCAGCGACACGGCTGCTTGCTGGACCGGAAAATACCAGTTGATCGACAGGGTATATTGGCCGGGCGGCATATCCGGCTCGATAGGTATCACTAAGGTATCGGCGACGATTTCGTCGGGTGCCCAAAAGAGGGTGGTATAGGTTTCGCGGGGCAGGCGGTCGCGACCCCACACCACTTGTCCGTTGGCATCAAATAGCCGCACCGCCATAATAAAGTTGGTTTCTGCCGGTCGAATGGCCTGCCAGTAGAGCGTCACCGGCAGCGATGCGCCAAATGGAGCCTGCGATTGGGGTAAATCGTAGCCCAGCAGCCGGATACGGTCGGCAAAGTTAACCTCTAGCGGATACTCGATGGGACCGGCTTCGAATTGACGCTGGGGGGTATCAACGGTTAGTAAAGGCTCCGTTTCGGCGCGAGCGGCTTCGCTTTCGACCTGCAGCCGGTAAGCACCGCCGCTCCAGGTGGGTTGGACCTGGAATAAGTAGAGATGACCCCATCGGATTATGGGCGGATAGATTTTGCCGGCGGGAGCTGCCAGGTTTACTTGCGACGCCTCGCCCTGCACCTGAATAACAAGGGTGGCATACTCTTTGTACAGTGACGAGCGCGGTGAAGGCCATAATCGATAACTGACCTCCATTGAACCTAGCCGCCGACCGGTAAACGGTGCCGGCTCAAGGTCTACGGTTCCTAAATCGAGCGTGGCGTGGCCAACCAACGTTAGCGCATCGGTTTCAAGCGCGGGCAGCAGCGGACCGGCTGCGCCGAACACTTGCAGACGCAATTTGTATGCGCCGGGAGGCAGACCGGTCACCGGAAGGCTCACCTTATCGAACACGCGGTCGCCGGGCAGCCAGAGGCGGGTACGATAGGCACCATTAACCGGCATTCCTTGCCAACCGGACCGGGGCGTATCGGCGGCATCAACCAGCGTTACTTGAAACAGAAAATCTTCGGTGAGGTTATCATCGGCCCGCCAGGTGAGGTCAACGGAGACGGTCTCGGTATTTGCATGAATATGAACATCCAACAACACCAATGACTCGTCAAAATACGCCAGCGGCTGCTCAACGGCAAGGGGCACGCTTTGCACCGGCAGCGCCGACTCATCTTCTTGAACCAGCGCGTTCACGGTTCCCACCAGATATAGCGATGTAACCACGGCAAACAGCAGGGCCAGATAAGCGGATGATAGCCAGGATCTGAGGCCGTAGATGAGCAGAAGCAACAAGATAGGCGCACTGGCAGGCAGCAGATGGCGCACCATCGGCTCGTCGGTTTCGCCCATCCAAAAACGCAGCACCAGCAGACTTGTAAAAGCGGCCAGGTGGAGCAGAAGGAGGATAATCCACACCTGCCCGGTTTCTTCAGTACGGGGCCAAGTGCGGATGAGACCGCCCAGCGTTAGAAGCCAGAGACCGGCAAAAAAGAGAGACAGCCAGCCACCGCCCCATAGCCCACTAAAAAAAGTCCAGGCCCAGGCTACAAAATTGTAATCCCGCGCCTCGTAAGGCTCGATATCGGACGCATCTTCGCCGTTGAGAAATCGAGCCAGTTGCATCGACGTCATATCGCTGCCGTCGCCGACGAAAGTGGAAAAGATCAAACCGTTTAATACTCCCTGCTCTTCGACACTGTTGAAATGGTACGCATTGTAACTCATCCAACTGCTCATGGCGAGTACAAGACCGGCCAGCGTCAATCCAACGCATATAACCAGCTTAGACCAAGGCCAGCGGTGCCAATAGCTCAGCCAGAGCGGCGGCAGCAGCAGCAGCGGGGCAGCCAGGATAGGCGTATATTTTGTGGAAATACTTAGTCCCAGCAGCAGGCCCAGCACCAAGTAAAGCCAGTTTTTTTCCGGGTGGTGCAGGACTGCATAGAGACAAGTCAGGTAAAGGGTAATTATTAAACTTAGCAGCGGCTCATAGCTGGTGAAGGTGCTGGTTTTGAGAAATACAGGATTAAAGGCCATCATGGCGACAGCGCTGAGCGCCAGCCAGCCGCCGGCCGCTCGAACATAACGCAAAAGCCCGTATAAGGCAATCAACGTGAGCGTGGCACTGGCCAGGGTGACCCAGCGAGCTACATACCACAGCAAAATCTCCCCTTGATAAGGCTCTTGCAAGTTAATTACCCAACTGCCTCGCACCCCGTTATCATGACCGGCCACCACGCGCATACGGGGGTCATCCTCGGTCAGGCGGATGAACGGTGGTTGATTGAGGTCGAGCAGCCAGCCGGGCATGCCGACCAGCCAATGAAAGAGAGGCGGGCCGTCGGATTTATAGCCGGCGAGATTGCGTTCCTCTTGATTGATTGGCAGGCGACCTTCGTCGGCAATAAAACGGATGAATTTGAAGTGGGCAATCTGATCTGAACCACGGTTGAGATCGTCTTCCAGCGTGAACAGCAAACCGCTACCAACAAACAGGGTTAACAGTATCAATGCAACACCGTAGAACAACCCTTGATTATATTGAGAGACCAAACGAGGCACCAGGGAAACCATTAGCGCGTCACTTTCAGTTCAGTCAGGGTGATACTGTTGTCAGGATGGTCGGGTATCGCGAGCCGCTGCCCACTCGATAATTCGTACAGACCTATCACCAGCGTATAGGAGCCGGACGGCAAAGTGTCCGGAATAGGCAGACTAAGCTCATCGGCGATGATTTCGCCGGGGTCCCACAGGCTGGTGGGGTAGGTTCCGGACAGCGGGGGCTGATCTTTTTGGGCAACGGTTTCCCCTTGTGCGTTGCGCAAATG
>JAGRBZ010000434.1 GCA_020433805.1 Anaerolineae bacterium | reverse complement strand
GAAAGTGATACCGGCACCATTACGCCTGAAAACCTGGAAGCCGCCCGTCAACTGGATAATATCACGGTTTATGAATGGTGGCCCGCCGCCGCTAGCTGGAGCTACATTGGCCTGAACACCCGTGAGGGTTTCGCTACTCACGATGTTCTTGTCCGGCAGGCCATTAACTATGCTCTTGATAAACAGCTGCTCACTGATGAAGTGATGCTGGGGCAAGCCAAACGCTTATGCTCCATTTACCCGGAAACATCATGGGTATACAACCCGGATGTAGAGTGTTATGACTACGACCCGGATAAAGCCGTTGAACTGATGGAAGAAGCAGGCTATACCTACGATCCGGATGCCAACCAAATGCTGGATGAAAATGGCGAACAACTGTCGCTCAAACTGTTGTTTGGTCCCAACACCAGCCAAACGCGCGAGCTAATCGCGATTACGACCCAAGACTTCTTATCGCAGATTGGCATTAATGTTGAAATTGAAGCGCTAGAGTGGGCCAGCTTCTTAGAAGCCACAGATGCCGAAGAGCCAGATTGGGATATGTTTGTTGGTGGCTGGCGTGCTACCATTGAGCCCCATATCATGTACACTATCTGGGCCAAAGAAAATATTCCCGCGCTTAACTCGGTCGCTTACGTTAATGATGAGGTTGAAGCCCTGTTTGAAGAGGCAGGCAAAACGTACGACCAGGAATATCGTATAGAACGCTATCAAGAAGTTCAGCGAATTATTGCTGAAGAAGCCCCCTATGTTTTTTTGTTCTACAATAAATCTTGGAGCGGTCAGAACACTCGCGTGCAAGGTATCGAATCTGACCCCATTTCACCTTTAGGTATTGGTTGGAACTCTGAAGATTGGTATATCGAAGAGGAACCCCAATAAGAATGTATATTGGCTGATTGGGCGGCAGCTACCGTTTTAGGTGGCTGCCGTTCTTTTTAAGCCACTAAATTGTAGGTTTAACACTTTTGACAGGATTGACTGATGAATAGTGCCTTAATGCGGTATATCATTCGGCGCGGTGTCCAATCGATTATGCTGGCTTGGGTCGCCACTTTAATAGCTTTCTCTATCTACCAGGCTGCTCCCGGTGGCCCCTTACAGTTTTTAGACGATGATCCAAGCGTTACCAGTGCTGATGTGGCTCGACTGGAGCGTCTCTACGGCATCGATCGCAACATTTTTGCGCAATATGTGAGTTGGTTTGCCGGTGAAGACTGGTTGCCCGCAAATGAAACCTGGCGCAGCGGCTTCTGCCTAAGCGATCAAAACCGATGTGGTCATGGGATTATACGGCTCGATTTCGGTAAATCGTTTCTATTTAAGGGCGAGAGCGTCATTGATCTGATTGTTGAGCGAATGGGTGCCACCTTTGTCTTGGCCTTTACCAGCATGATTATCGGATTGCTGGGCATCCCGTTGGGGATTTGGGCCGCAGTTCGGCGTGGCCATTGGCCTGACCATAGTATTCGAGTGCTCACTGTAGCTCTCAACACCGTGCCGCACTGGTGGTTGGGACTGCTGCTCTTAATTTTCCTGGGCGGTTTTCTAGGGCTTGTGCCGCTTAGTGGGATGCAAACCATCGGGGATGGTTCGCTGCTGGATCGGTTGCACCACTTGCTCTTACCGGCTACCGTCGGCGCAATTGGTGGCTGGATTGGCTACTCGCGGATAGTCCGTTTTGAAATGCTGGAAGTGCTTAACCAAGATTATGTTCGCACGGCTCGGGCTAAGGGCCTTCAAGAGCGGTTAGTGGTTTTTCGGCACGTTTTACGAAACGCATTGATGCCCGTTATCACCGGCTTAAGCGGTATTTTCCTGCTGGCGCTTTCCGGTTCAATTCTCTTTGAAACCGTCTTTTCCTGGCCGGGGATGGGCCGCTTAGCCATTTTGGCTATCAATGCCCGCGATTATCCGGTTATTATGGGGCTATTTGTTATTAGCTCTGTGCTTGGTATTTTGGGATTATTAATGGTTGATATTCTCTACAGCGTCGTTGATCCGCGTGTGAAGTATGAAGTCATCGCATAGACCAATTCAAGCGCTCAACATATTCTACTTGAGTAGCAGGGTTTACCTGCTACCGTAAAAAATCGAAAAACTTTCTAAAGAGTAAACGTATGGCTGAACAAACGCTTCCCCTCTCCGGTCGACTGGCTCAATCGACAGAAGAATTCGAAACAATAACCTATTGGGGGGCTGTTAGAAGAAAATTAATGCGCGATAAAATCACGCTGGCGGCTATGGCTTTAGGCGCAGTGATGATTATTATCACATTGGCTGCTCCGTGGATTACCGACAACCTCCTTGGCTTTGATCCAACCGCCACAAATTTACGGAAGCGCAGCGATCCGCCCACTTGGTTTGAAGCAGGCTGGCCTAAATTCGAGCAGTTCGGTTTCACCTGCCAAAGCAGCGATGGCTGCCAATGGGCACTGTGGCCGGAGATAGCGTCTGATGCTGTAGATGGCCTGCGTTTTTGTGTAAACGCCGATCTTGGCGAGTGCCATTGGCTAGGTACGGATCAAGCGGGGCGCGATGTGCTGTCGCGTGCCATTCATGGCGGGCGCATCTCGCTGCGCATCGGGGCTTACGTAGCTATCGTGTCGATGACGTTGGGGGTGGTTGCCGGCCTGATTAGCGGTTATTATGCGGCCACCATCGTAGATGATATCGTCAACGCGGTTATTCAAACCCTGGGCAGTATCCCTGATCTATTCTTTCTTATTATCCTGTTAAGTACCTTTCCCTTTTTACGCTCCCCCGAAGGATTAGCCATTACCATCGGGGCGCTCGGTTGGATGGGCATCTCTCGGCTCATTCGGGGACAGATATTTTCAATTCGTGAGCGTGAGTACATTTTAGCCAGCCGGGCCACCGGAGCCTCGATCTGGCGCATTATGTTTCAGCATATGTTACCCAACGTCGCCTCAATTATTATTGTGGTGGCTGTATTTAACATTGCCGGAGCCATCATTGCCGAGGCTGGTCTGAGTTATCTTGGCGTCGGCATCGGCCCGCCGCTGCCCAGTTGGGGCAATATGATGCAAGGCTCGCTGGGCAACTTTACCAACGCGCCCTGGCTGGTACTGGCCCCCGGATTTTTTATCTTTCTGACGACTCTCTCCATCTACCTCATCGGCGACGGCTTGCGCGATGCGCTGGATCCGTGGTTGCAGAATTAGTGCGCCATGAACTAACTGGACAAGGTTTGGAGCGTCAACGTTTACTTTGACCCTGCCCCAAATGACAAAGCAAGCTTTGTCGCTCCATACCATTTTTATTGTTGATGGCTGTCTTAATCGAGGCTGTCTTACGTTAAAAAACCTAAAATTACTACCCCCCAAACGCTCTCTCGAAAAAACGCACAACCCGCTCTTGATATTCCGCCTCACGTCCCGGTACCGGATTGGCATGCCTCAACCCTTCAATAAGCCATAAATCTTTCGGCTCTTGCGCTGCGGCAAACATCCGCTTGGCGTGCTCCGGCGGAAAAAGTTGATCCTCCAAGCCGTGGATAATTAAAACCGGTCTTGGTTGAAACCCGGCCAAATCCCGTGCTGAGTCAACCTGTTCCGCCTTCAGCCCTAGTCGCCACTCCGCCAAACGAACAAATAAAGGTGCAAACGGCCACTTGGGAAAGAACGATAGATTATCAAAGCCATCGTCAATGGCCTCGGGCAGGCTGCTATAGCTACTTTCGATAACCACAGCATCGATCCGCTCATCGATAGCGGCCGCTCGCACAACCGTGGCCCCGCCGAGCGACGTACCCAGTACACCAATTTTATCGATCTCCGGCAGCGCATCCAGATAATCAACAGCAGCCTGCACGTCGAGTGCTTCCCGGTACCCATAGCTGATTTGATCGCCGTCGCTAAGCCCATGCCCGCGTAGATCAATCATCAGGAGGTGATAACCGGCCTCAGCCAAGATATTGGCCTCCGGCAGTACGGTTCGCCGGTTGGCATGAATACCATGAACGACAATAATGGCGTGCGGCTGTATGCCCGGAATGTACCAGCCCGTAATCTTCAGCCCATCGCCGGTCGTTAACGTGATCTCTTGATAGGGCCGGTTGAGTTCTTCCGGCGTACCAACCTCCGTCACCCGGTGTGGTGAGGTAAACGCTTCAAGCTGAATAATGATTAACCCCGCCAGCAAACAAATGCCGCCCACAAGTAAAGCCGCGCTAGCTGCCACGGCCAATCGTAACCAGTACCGGCCAGAACCTCGAACCGGCTTCGTCGGAGATAATGGGTCTGATGCCATGTGTGTTCCTACCCGTTATTTCTTTCTTAGCCTCAGCCTTCGCCTTAGCCTTCCCCTACCACTATCGCCTCCGCCTCAATTTCAACCAGCATGTCCGGCGTAATCAAGCGACTAACCTCAACCATCGTCGCTGCCGGTCGAATATTGCTGAAATACTCGCCGTGCGCGCGGCCAATCGCTTCCCAATTGTCGATATTCGTCACGTACATGCGTGTGCGTACAACATCTTTCAATTTGGCCCCCGCTGCTTTTAGGGCTGCTTCAATATTCTTCAGCGTTTGAATGGTCTGCGCATAGCCATCGCCTATGCCAACCAACTGTCCGTTTTCATCGGTGGCGGTTGTGCCTGCTACGTGAACCACATTGCCCACCCGCACCGCCCGCGAGTAGCCAACTATGGGTTCCCACGGCGTGCCGGTCGAGATATTTTTTCGCTCCACAGTATTTGCTCCTTGTGTTTCGCTTGATTTTGGTTAATATGAAATGGGAATGAACTACCCGATGTTGGGATAGCCAAGTTATCCGTTCATCATTATAATTTACAATTCTGTCGTCTTATATTATCCATGAAACCACGCTTAAAAAAATACCGGCATCGATTACAGCAGCTAAGTGCGAAACCGTTGCGCTGGTGGAACATGATCCAACGCGATGTTCTGGTTTTTTTTCATCTCTTTCCCTGGCGGATCACTTTCTTGCTCCTGGCGATGTTGCTGCTCACGGCTGCGCTCTTTCAGTGGGTTTACAACCGTTGGCAGCTACCGTTCACGCCTTTCTCACCTCCGCTGAACTACGCCAAGGCCGTGTTTGCTGTGATCAACATGACTTTTTTTCAACTGTCGTTTAATGATTTGCCGTCCGCTCCACAACTCGATATTTTTCCGTTTATTGTGCCACTCATCGGCTTGCCGCTTTTTTCGATTTTCGGGGTGCGGGTTATCCGGGTGGTGCGCATCTTCTTTCTGCGGGCCGAGCGCGGGCAAGAGTGGCAAGAAACGCTGGTGCGGGCGACGGTTGATCGGCCTATCGTGGTTTGTGGTTTAGGGCGCGTTGGCTATCGGGTAGCGCGGCAGTTGGTGAGTAAATACGGTAAATCGGTGGTAGGCATCAATAATGAGATGTCACCACTGGTTGAAATCTTGATTGCCGGAGGACTACCCGTTATTTTAGGCAATCTGGAGGATGAAGAGACGCTCAAGCGCGCCGGTATTGGACGCGCCGACGTAGTCATTGCCTGCACCGACTCCGACTGGACCAATCTGGAAACTGCCGTCCGGGCACGAAAACTCCGGCCTGGGGTGCGGGTTATTCTACGCCAGTTTGAGGATGATTTGAGCGACGAGATTCAAGAAAAGTTCACGGTCGATGCCGTTATCAGCCGCTCGGCAGTGGCAGCGACCACGTTTGTGTATGCCGCCATTGGGGGCGAGATTGTCGAGACCTTTCCCCTGGCCGATCATACGTATGTCTTAGCGCGATTGCCGCTCGGCCCAACATCACCGATGCTGGATCGCACGATAGGCGAGGTCTCTGAGGAGCGCGATGTGACGGTCGTGTCGCATCATCGCGGCGGCCTATCGACCATCGAACCCGATCCGGCCACCCGACTGATGTGCGACGATACGCTGTTTATCTTTACCCCTGTCGCCCAAATGCTTCAACTTATTGAGCACGGCAGTGAGCAAGCAGCCCATTTTTCATCTTACCATTATGGTGCGGTGTTGGTATGCGGCCTGGGCAACACCGGCTACCGGGTAGCGAAAAATTTAACCGACTTGGGGTGCGAGGTGATCGCGATGGATGACCAGTCGCGCCGATTAGGCACACGCTTAAAGGCAATGGGCGTTACAGTACAGGTTGGCGACCTTCGCTGGCGATCTACGTTGATTGAGGCCGGCGTGGGCCGGGCCACCGCAATCGTGGCCTGCACCGCCGATGATATGACCAACCTGCAGGTGGCCTTACAAGCTCGCGCCCTCAACCCCAATATCCGGGTTGTCATCCGTATTTTTGATGACGAACTGGCCGAGCAGATGCGCCACAGCTTTGGCGTCAATGCCGCTGTTTACAGTACCTCAGCCTTATCCGCGCCTGATTTTGTGGCTGCCGCGCTCAATCGACGCAACATTCGTTTGGTCGAGGTTGGCCACACGATGCAGGCCATTACCCGGCTACACATCGGCGGATCCATCCTCAACGGAATGCCGCTTTCTGCCCTCCAGGCCGAAGAAGATTTGACCATTCTCCTCCACGCCCGTAACGGCCATGTTGAGATACCACCGGACTTAACCGTGTCGCTCCAAATGGGCGATGAGATTGTGGTCATGGCTACCGAAGAAAGGCTCGATTCGCTTAATCGGCGGAATACGTAGTGAATACAATGCTCTCCAAATGGCCTGGTAAATAATCTAACGGCAAGGGCAAGGCCCCCATTTATAAAAAATGCCGTGCTGCGGTGATGCTTCTGGCGATCCTAAAACAGTAGGACCTGGTGTAGCCTAAGTAATCTCCCACCTGACAACTTTCTGTTTAAATTATAGCCGTTATATGGCATCATATAAATAGATAACTCCTGGCTGCTCGTTGTTAATCCTGCATGAGTACCTATTAACCAGAATTCGATAATTAAAGTCGTACATGTCATTTCGTAGCCGGAGGCGAAGAAATCCCTCAGACATTTCAAGATACGAAGCATTCGCCGGGAAAAATGAG
>JAGRBZ010000433.1 GCA_020433805.1 Anaerolineae bacterium | reverse complement strand
CGGGTGCCGATAATTCTGCCCCACGCCCTCACCGGCCCGCAGATTATCCGTGCCCTACGCGAGGGCGAGGTGACGATTATCATCGGCGTGCCGCGTGTTTACCGGGCCATCTACGACGGTATCGAAGCCCAGATTGCCGGGCGCGGCGCAGTGGTGTCCGGGCTGTTCAATGCCGGTCTCAATGCCAGTATCGGTCTCTATCGCCGTTTGGGCTGGGGCGTGGGTCACAAAGTATTTAAGCCGCTGCGCGCTGCCGCCGGTCCAAACGTGCGGCTGCTAACCTCCGGCGGTTCGGCTCTGGCCCCCGACCTGGCCTGGAAGTTGGCCGGGCTGGGCTGGGATATCGGCATCGGCTACGGCTTAACCGAAACATCGCCGATATTGGCGATGAACCTGCCGAACGATGAAGTGCCCCGCTTGGGGAGCGTCGGCCCCTCGCTGCCGGGTGTGGAGATCAAGATCGACACATCGATCCAAACGGAGGGCAAAGAGACGGAAGCCTCGAACGGCAGCGGCCCGGTCGAAGGCGAAATTCTGGCCCGAGGACCGAGCGTCTTTAGCGGCTATCGCAACCTGCCCGAGGAAACCGCCAAAGCGTTTACTGAAGACGGCTGGTTCCGCACGGGTGATCTCGGCTACTTCGATGAGGCCGGTTATCTCTACATCAGTGGCCGGGCCTCGACCCTGATTGTGCTGGAGGGCGGCAAGAAGATTCAGCCGGAGCCGCTGGAAGAGACCTATCAGGAGCATGCGTTTATCAAAGAGATCGGCATTTTGTATCGAGACAACCAGTTGGTGGCGCTCATCGTGCCGGAGGTCGAGACCGTCAACCGCGACCGCAACGGCGACACCGAGCAGGCTATTCGTGAAGCCGTAACCGAGCGTTCGCAGGCGGTGGCCTCTTACCAACGCCTCACCGATTACGCCATCACCGATAAGGCGCTGCCGCGCACCAATTTGGGTAAGATTCGGCGGCATATCCTGACCAAAAACTATGACCTCGTCAAGCAAGGACTTCAGGTTGAGGGCCACAGCGCCGGTCCGGTGGCCATCGCCGATATGACCGAGCAGGATCAGGCGTTGCTGGCTAATCCGGCGACTAAACAAGTGTGGGACTGGCTGGCGGAGCGTTATGCCGATAAAGATCTCTCGCCTGACACCAGCCCCCAACTCGATTTAGGCATCGACTCGCTCGAATGGCTGACGCTGACCATGCAGGTCAACAATTTAACCGGCGTCGAGCTAAGCGATGAAGCCTTACAGCGGATCGGCACCATCCGCGACCTGCTGCAGGAGATACAGTCGGCAGCAGAGGGCGAGACAACAGGTGGTTCGTTGTCGATGGATGATCCCGCTGCCTTGCTAACGGATGCCCAAAAAACGTGGTTTACGCCCCTCAATCCGGTGTCGCAAGGGGTAGCCGTTACCGGCTTTACGGTGGTCAAGTGGCTGGCCCGTCTCTTCTTCAAGGTCGAGGCCCATGGCTTGGATAACCTACCGGCCGACGGCAATTTCATGCTGACGCCCAATCACTCCAGCATGCTCGATGCGCCGATGATCGCCGCCGTGCTGCCGATGCCCTATTTACGCCGCACTTCTTGGATTGCCGGCCAGGATGTTATGCTGCGAAATCCGATTATGCGTCTGGTTGCCCGGCTGGCCCAGGTGCTGCCCATCGACCGCTTTGTTAGCGGCACCGGCATGCGCGAAATTGCGATGGCCGTGGTCGCGCTGCAGGAAGGTCGTAACCTGGTCCTCTTCCCTGAAGGGCGAATTAGCCGCAGCGACAAAATGCTGCCGTTTCGCGAGGGTGTCGGCCTGATTATGGAACATCACCCCGTGCCGATTGTGCCCGTTTACATCCAGGGTACGGCCCAGGCGATGCCGGCGGATAGCGCTATTCCCCGGCCTACTCCAATCACCGTCACCTTCGGCCCGCCCTGCGACCCATCGGAGTTGATTGAGCAGGGCGAGGGCGAGTTGGCCGCTACCCGACTGATCAAAGCGCTGCAACCCAAGGTGGCGGCGCTGGCCGAGCAGCCGCAGCATCACAGCGAACGCCAAATGACCACCCGTATGGTGGTGGCCCCGCTGGTCGGGATAGGACTGGCGCTGTCTGCCGTAGCCGGGGCAGTGTGGTTTGTGGTTAAGCGATGGGGACGCAAAAAGTAGCGTGTGAGACGTATAATGTTTGCTTACCATCTGTGGCAGCAAGGCGAACCGGTGTCGCTTTGGTATATCGTGTTTGCCTTCCTCAACAGCAATGCCAAAGCCTTTAGCACTGCGTTGGAAAGTCCCAACCGCAATATGTTGGTGCTACAGGTGGTGACGGTTGCCGGTTTTTCGGACGCGGTCGGTCAGAGCGTGGTGTTGTTTGCTAATCGTGTAGCCCCCCTTCGTTTTGTGATCAGCGTACTCATTTCGATGCTGCTGTTTGTTTTAGGGTATGTTGTCTGGGTTTTATCGCTGTGGTTGGTGGCCGATGTGGTTTTTGATCACCGTGTGGCGTTATGGCGGGCCGGAGCGGCCGTCGGTTTGAGTTACGTGCCGTTGATGCTCAGTTTTCTGGCGTTGATGCCCTACTTTGGTTCGTCAATACTGCGTTTGCTCAACATATGGGCAGCAATGGCGCTGGTCAACATTTTGCGCTTTTCCTTTGACTTTATCTGGTTGGAAGCGGCGCTGTGTGCGGCCATCGGCCTGGCTTTTATTTTTATCCTGCGGTTAACGATTGGCCGGCCGGTTTTGTGGCTAACGCTGCGGCTGCGCAATGTGGCTGCAGGCAAAAAGCTTCAGCTCGATCTCAGCAAGCTCTTTTACACCGACGAGTCGAACGATAGTCGTGGTGAGTAAGAAACTGTGCACGATTAACTTTTCGGTTGGGGAGATTAGGGATTAGAGACTGGAGACTGGAGATTGTTTGATCTCTAATTACCAGTCTCCAATCTCTAATTACCAATCTCCAATCTCCTGATACAGGTACGTTATTTATGGACGGTTCCTGAAGATGATAGGTTGGGATACCCTCTACACGGTTCTTTTAATTATTTTGTTGTGGCTGCTGCTGTCCGCTTTGTCGTCACCTTTTGAGGCGCTGGGCTGGTGGGCCGGCTGGTACGGCGGCGAAGCCATCGAGGCCCAGGAGGCAGCCCCGGCTTACAAGGTGATGACACCCCCGGCGCGGGACGTCAGCCGCTACATTGTTTTTTTAACCGGTATTGCCGGAGTTGAGCAAAAGATTTACCTGCCGAATGAACGCGAATTCTTGAGACGCCTGGACGCCGCCGTCCCGAACGCCATCATTGTAGATGACATCTTTCCCTATTCGGTCACCAACCGCGCCTTAACCGCCCAGCGTGTTTTCGCCTGGTTTTGGCGCTACACGCTGTGGCGCAAAGAACACGGCGGCTGGGGTGGCTTTTTGATCAACATTCGCAATCTGTTTCAGGTGGCTGTCTCCGCCGACTTTCGCTACGGGCCAATGTACAATCAAGGCAGTGCCGAACTTATTATTCGGGGATTGCGGCAGCACGGCTATCGTATCGGCAGTGGCCGGCCGGTCGTGCTGATTGGCTACAGCGGTGGAGGGCAGATTGCTCTGGGAGCCGCCACGTATCTAAAAAGACAGTTAAAGGCTCCAATTCGCGTTATCGGCCTGGGCGGCGTCATGTGTTCCGACATCGGATTGAACAGTATCGAGCATCTCTACTACATTCGGGGTACGCGCGATTTAGTGCAGCAGATAGGCGCTATTTTCTTTTCCGGACGCTGGCCTTTGCTGTCCGGTTCTTACTGGAATCGGGCTAAAGAGGCCGGAAAAATAACAATACTTCGTTTTGAGCAGGTATCTCACAACGGGCCAGGCGGCTATCTCGATGACGATAGCCACTTTGATGACGGACAAAGCTATCTCGATAAAACCATCGAGACGATGACCGAGATTTTGAACGCATGATGAATGTGCCTCCGTGTCATTTCGTAGCGCAGCGGAGAAATCCCTGTGACAATACGCCTGGAATGGTGTTTGGCTGGAAAAATTTGCAGCGACAACGCTAAAATTGTTCCCGGCGAATCTTCATCAAATGTAAAGTCTGAGGGATTTCTCGCCTTCGGCATCGAAATGACACGAACGGTCTAACTTCCACTTCAATAAAAAACGCTTCCAGAGATTCCTCCGAAAGCGTTTCGTCTTTCTTCGTGCTAAGTTGTAGTGAAATTTCTAAACAGCCGCCTGCTGCTGACCAAATGACGCCGCCAGATTTCTTAATGCCTCGGGATCAACTCCGGCCAGGGCATCGAGCAGGTCAACTGTCGGTTCGATGTTAGCTGCTCGCAAGGTTTTTTCCGGATCTTCAGCCAGAGCTTGAGCGAAACCTTGCTCCGTAAGAATTTTTCCAATTAAAAGTTGTAGATCTGCGCTCATCATGTTACCTCTTTTTTAGAATAGCATTTTTATACATTCAACAATGCCGACTAATACCCACCGCCTAAGGTGTGAGATAGTTCGGTGTAGACGCTTCGAGGGGCTGTCCCCGTGAGACGGTTCTATCCTACGCATTACCAATCGGGGCGTTATTTGCACGTTGATCGTCTCGTTAGCCGTGGCGAGTGGATGACTTGGGAATTGACCACTCTGTTGGCGTGATAGCATTGTTCAGGTGCGTTGGATGAAGGGGTGTCGGTCAGATGGGTGAATAGCCAGTGACCGTATGTTAACATAGTGAATCAGGTAAAACAATGTGACTTTTGTCCCCCCTTGCCTTAACATCCGTCGATTATTATACCGTTTCATTGCGACTGGTGTTGTACACCGCAGCCAAACGCTTGGCCAAAACACCGGCCATCTGCATCAGGATAGTGGGATGCTCATAGGCCAGCAGTTGCAGGTCGACATCGGTGAGAACATAGCATTTCGATGGCTCGACGGCGCGAACGGTGGCGTAGCGCGGGTCTTCGGTAAAAAAGGCGATCTCGCCAAAAATTTCATTGGCGTTGATCGTCCCGACCGGGGTAGGCTGCCCCTGGTGGTCGACCAATACCTCCAGCTTGCCTTCAATGAGAATGTAAACATCATCATTGCGCTCATTTTGCCAGATGACCGGCTCACCGGGGGCAAAGCGTACCAGCGAGAAATGCGCGATCAGTTTTAGCAATACATGGATCGGCAGCCCGCGATAGATATCGGTCCGGTCGAGCAAACTTAGCCGGTGCAGCGTATTGGCTGCGCCTTCGTCATCGACCTGATCGACCACGTGCGCCCACAAGCGGCGATCCGTTTCCGTGGGCAAATGCTTGCTTGGCGATAAATGCGGATCGAGCGCCTCGGCAATGCGATGAGGAAACAGCGGTCGCAGCGCGGGCGGCGCTAGCTGCGAAATATAATCGAGCGTGTCGGTTTCCTCGCCGCTCCAATTCTCCAGGATGAGCCGGGCTTCGCGTTTGAGGCGGTCGCTGTGGGCGGTCATCGTCAGTTCAACCGACTGCAACCGGGCCAGCAGCAGTGACCGGTAACGCTTGTAAAAGTATCGACCAGCCGTAGCGGAGATAGGCTGACTACGCAGATAAGCCAGGAAGCATGCTTGAATGGCATTGTCGTCGGGAGTGTTGGTTTGCGGCGCGATGGGGGGCAGCAGTTCAAACTGAAAGTTGAGATAGTCGCGGGCAAACTCATCGACATACTCGGTTTCGCGACTGGTTAAATCGAGATAGAGCCAGCCGACGTGGTAGTAAATATATTTGATCTGATCGGAGGTGTACTCCTGGTTAATCGACTCGATGACGTCTTGGCGCTGCTCTAAGCGCTGCTGCTCCTCCCTAGAAAGGTGGCCGCTGCCCTTCAAAAATGCTTCCGATTGAACGCCAAAGGCCTTTTGCAGCAGCTCGATATTTTCAAAATCGGCTGTGCCAACCTGACCCGACACGTTGAGCGCGTGCAGCACGCTGTAGTAGGAGTCGACCGCAATACTCTTCTCCTCCATCTTGGTCGCCAGCGTCTCGATGGCCCGGCGCAGGAATTCCTTGGCAAATACTTTTTCCTCCGGCGTGAGGCGATGCTTAACCACGGCCACCGACAGCTTATTGGCAATCTGCTCTTCCTGCCAGGGCTTGTCGCTGAACATGCCGTAGCGATGCCGGTAATGATGGGCCAACTCGTGGGCGATAATGTGGGGTATAAAGAGGCCTAAAAAGCGAAACAGCGCCTCGTCGCTGTCGCAACCCAGCAGCGAGCGTAAAAACAGCGCTTGAAACTTGCCTAGCGGCTGGTTAAAGTCCGGCACCGACAGGTAAATGTGTCGATCCTCCAGGCTGTAATAGCATAACACCCCCGCCCCCTGCCGCAACTCGATGCCCGGATCGGCCTCAATCCCATAGGCCGCAAACTCGGCCAGAAAGTGGGTGAAATGCTGCTGGCCCAACGCAAATAAATCGACGGCCGCTTTCTGCTCGCTCATTGCGTTCTCCTTACCTTACTGTCTTGGAGCAACAAAGCTTGCTTTGTTCAGAGCAAAGTAAACTTTATCGCTCCGATAACGCGCCAACTCCACAAACTCTACAAACTCAAAAAACTCAAAAAACTCCACACTTATTCCAGCTTAGCCAACTTTGCCAAACTTTGCAACCCGCCGACTACTTTGTCCCGCTCGGCCAGCAGCATCGATTCGCGGGTTGTCAGATAAGCGAGCAAGTCCGGGCTGTTCAATGCCTGCGCGGTTGTCTTTAGGTCGACCAGCCACGCCTGCGCTGTGTCGATGCCCCAGGCAAAACCTTCGCGGGCTACCCAACCGACCAGCGACTCATCATCGCGGCGACGGCGTTCGGCCTCGCATAAGAAGTAGGTGGTCGTTTGTTGTGAGGCATCCTTATGCCAATCGAACAGATCGTTGCGAAACTGATGCCAGCCGCCCAATTGATCGATAAAATCGGCCCACGGCGCGATGGCGTCGGCCCGGTTGTGGCGATAGCAAACCGCCGCTACCGGGATCTTGGCGGCACACACCT
>JAGRBZ010000432.1 GCA_020433805.1 Anaerolineae bacterium | reverse complement strand
TGATAGTTAAAGACCGACTTACGATGTTAAAAGGGGGTTGTCTGTAGAGATTTTAGCGTGAAGAAGCCAAAATTAAAAGGGGGTAGTGGGAAAGTGGCTATTCGTGCCGAACAATGGGGATTTTCCTTGCATCTTTTCAGGCCTATCGCAACCGAATGAATTCGGTCGCTGCTAAAGAAAACCTGTTGAAACAGGTTGTTGGGTTTCCCCTTAACGTGTTTTTAACACGTTTTTTCTATCTGGCTGCGAATTCATTCGCAGATAATAAAATACCAAATCGTCTCACCACGATAATTTCATCAAGCGATAGTGATCACTTGGGCCGTATTCAAGTTTTCGCGGCGGCGGTATTCATTGTGGCTTCGTTCCACGGCACGCCGACTGAATAAATCAATATTTCGTTGGAAGCGTTGTTTTAGCTCCTCTTGCATTCGTACGTGATCAAATAAACCCCAATCCGCTTCCGGCATAAAGGTAACGAGCACATCGACATCGCTATCCGGCCCAAAATCAGGCCGCAAGACCGAACCAAACAAGGCTAATTCTCTGATTTTCCAACGTTGGCAAAAATCAGCTATTTTTTGATCGGGTAAGGCTATGTTTTCTAGGATTGTTGGCATTTGTCTGCAAACGGTAAGGGCGTTATGCAGTGTTTCCAGTTAACCCTTTTGTTATCTCGGTAATTTAACCTGGCCATATTAAAATTAATAAAAAGCATAAAATTATACAAAGAGATTAAAGGTAGTCTTGTCTCAAGCAATCGACTTTAATTATCATATCCTAAGAATTTATCCATATCTTTCAAAAACCGCTCCATTTCCTCTTCCTTTTCATACATTTGTGTCAAATTATAAACAGATGTTAACTTGCCTTGGTCGATCCAATTTTGTGCCTCTTGTGCAACACGATCTACCAAAATAGTAGCAATAAATGAGAGCTTTGGAGTAGTTCTATTTGTTTTTTTTGCTCCTTCAATGATACGGTCTAACACTTTCGTTGCAGTTTTCCAATGTTCATCGCTACCCGCCGGATCAGCTCCACCTTTCAATTCAGCAGCCCAAAACATGTCATTCTCGTCAACAAATGAGTGTAAATCGGGACCAATTTTAACAGTTGTGCCTTTATCGGTTTTCCACTTTAATTGTCTATTTAAAAGTAATTTATTTCCATTTGTTGTTTCTATTTCGTGATATAAAACACGATAAGTGTCAAAATGCTCCAGAATTTTTTCAATGTTCGTATCTAAAGTAATATTTAAACGCTTTCGTTTGGCAGCTCCAGCTCCTTCTGTTTCATTATCATCATCATTTATAACTATTTTGCCTTTGAGAGAATACAAAACTTGGGAGAGCTTCTTTTGAGAATGTAAATAGTTGATCAAAGGGTTGATTACTCGCATCATTGCTATGCGTCCAACTTCATTTCGAGATGTCCCCCCTAAAGAGTCACCTAAATTTGCACTCATCATTATAATATGTCGATATGGGGTAACTCCACCTTTCAAAACTAATTCACTAGTAATTTCGTTAAAATAGGTAGCAAGTTTGTGAGCAATTTCTTCTGAAGGTTCGATAACATCTAATTCGAAGCTTTTTGTATCTAATCCAATACCACGCATAACTTTACGAGACAACATTGCTATATTACGGTAGTAAAAAATAAGCTGTGGATATTGAATTAGGATTTTTGGAAGGCAAAAGTAGCGTGCATAGTGAACTGGTGGATTAGCATTATCTAAGCTTTTAAGTGCATTAATTTGAATACCTATTTTATCAGCTAAGTAAAAAAAGTCTTCTTTATCCTGTAGTTCAGAAATTTCATCTACCAAAGCAAGTAATTTATCGACTTCTAGAGAAACTATAACTTCTAATAAAAGAACACCCCGATCTGAAGCGTTTTGTTCAACAGCTTTTCTTATCTCGTCTTGAGAACTTGTAAATGAAGGTAAGTTTGAAGCCTGGATTTGTTCTTCACTTAAAAGTGAACTTTCTGGTGAGAACTTCTGTTTCTTTTTTCGTTTTGCCATATTGTAATTCCCGATAAGAAATCTAAGCTTTTTGCCAAATTGTTATACTTTTCCGTAGAGCAACACGCCCATATTTGCTCATCTGTTGACTACTATTACCTTTTCTCTGAGGTAGAACGAAAACCTTGACAGGTCGAAAGCCTACCTGCTCTGCTAAGTTTGTACTTAATAAGTCAACGGGAATTATTTCTCCAGCATAACGCACGTTATCATTTACAAAAGCAATATAAGCTCCAGATTTGCATATACGTTGTAATTCAGCAAATACAAAGGTTAATTCAGAAAAGTATTGATTAATCATTGGTAAAACGCCTTTGTTGTTGATTTCATTAAGTTCCATTCTTTTAACAAGTGCAGTATTAATTTCTGAGAGCACCTTATTGTTTTGAATAACTTCAGAAATAGAATTAAAACGATCTAATTGACCTATTTTCTTATAAAACTCTTCTAAATCATTTAGCTTCGATTTGTTTTCTACCGTACAGGAAAGTTGCTCTTGACGTAAGTTGAAAATTTCATCCCCGATATCTAAAAAGGCTAGCTCAAGCGCATAGGTTCTCGTATAATCATATCGATTTGCATAGGGTGGAGATGTGATAACACCTGCAAAATGATCTTTTTTCATTGTGGCAAGTTCAAAAAGTGTATTGCCTTTAATTAGTTGTTGATGGCTTGGGGAAAGTTGCTCTTTTTGTAGCTCGATAATATCAGTAATTATTTTTTCTAATTTTGTTAAAAATGCATTTTTAACGTCTGGTAAATCTCCTTTATTAATACCTTTGATGGCTTTCTTACCTTTAGCAAGTCTGTTCTGGTTATAGACTTGAATTTTTTTGGCTCGCCCATCCCACCGTAAATATTGTCCATCTTTTCTTGTATAACTAATTTCTTCCAGAATACTAGTTAAAATTAACTGGCAAAGAATTTTTGTATTTGTACTTATCTCGAGATTTTGGAACCATTCTGAATATTGCATTAAATCTTTCTCTATTTGTGGAGGAAAAGCAGTTTTCGTAATTGTTAAATGCTTGAATGTTTTTGTTGTATTTGGCGGCAAGGCATTATGAATAATTTTTTCAAGTTTTTGGAGTTCTTTTACACTATAATCAAATGCTCGTGATTTTGCTTCCCAAGCTAAATGACAGTGAGGCAATAATTCAATACCTACAGCGTTTATACCACGCATTTTAGCAACTAATAGAGTAGTACAAGAGCCAGCAAAAGGATCAACGATTATATCATCTGGTTCGAATTTATATTTTTTTATGAGAAGGTCAACTAAACTTGCAGAAAAACCTTCCCTATACTTAATCCAACTGTGAAGCGTTTCAGTTTTATTAGCCTGAAAGCTTACTAGTTGGCGGTTAAATTCATCTGTTTCTTCTAATAAATGCTTATAATTCTCTTCAAGTGTGATACGTTCTTTGTCTTCCCCTATACCATCGTGAGAAAAAACACCTTGAGTTAAAATTTTTGGTTGTTGCTTATCAGGCTCAAAAAAAAATGAGAGTTGTGTCATTTTAAGCATTCCTCCCGAAGTTATGTCCTATTATACTATTTTTTCATTCAGATGCGAGCCTTAAAGAACAAGCGTTTTGAAATAAGTATCAGATTTTTGAATGTAAATTCAATCAGTAAAATTGCTGAAATATAATATGTATAAATGAATGATAATGACTGCTATCGGAAAGTCGTTTCTCCCCCACAAGCCCCATTGCCGACCGCTAGTAGCAAATCTCCTCCAGTTTCTCTTTCGTCTATAGCTACTTTAGCGTCAAATCCCCCTTACTCCCCCTCCACGCCATCTAAACTCTCCGAGCCGCGCCGAAAAACCTTGAAAATCCGGGCGATGGTGGTCTGCTTGGCCTCATCGGCTTCAACGTTGCTGCCTTCATCCACAATGACGGTAATATCCTCATCAGCGGCGACAATGTCCGATTGATTGAGGGGAACGGTGGTATTGCTGCTGCTGCCGGTGGGCCAGGGGAGCACAGCGAGCATGCGGGTGACAAAGCCTTTATCGGCTGACGTTTCTTCAAGAACAATGTCGTCGGCCCCGATAACGCCGATAACGGCGACGCTTTGCTTCTCGATACGGTTGGCCAGCGTGGCACTGTCCATTGCGGCGAGCTGCGATTTCGCCTCGGCGGACGATGTGCCCCAACTGAACAAAGAGAGGACGCGGTTGAGATAACCGGAGCCATTTTCTTGGTTTTTCAAGGCCGGGGTCTCAATGGCTGCCGTCGCGCCGGAATTTGTTTCGGTCGGTGGCTTGTTTGCGGTGGCGTCGCCGGGGATTGTGGCGTTGTTACCGGCTTTGGGCTGCGTTTCGGTTTTACCATAGGGCATTACGCTGCGACCGGCTCCCCACACGGCTTTTAAGGTCTTCTGTGAGCCTAACAAAATCACTTTGCCCGTATTACGGCTGCTAACCACAATAGCGCTCGATGCCTGCTGCAAACCGGCGTTGATCAGCAGCCACGAATTATAGGTGGTCTCGCTTAGCCAATCGACCAGCTTACGCTCATCAACGCCCACCAAAGCCCGCACATTGTCCGACCACTCGCCCAATTCTTCCGGGCCGCGGGCAAAATAGGCCTGGGCGCGACGGCCAAGGATGTAGGTGGTCACAATATTGACGCCGGCCGACATCGCCACGCTCAAAATCGGGATGGCGTTTGTGATCGATTTCTTGGCCAGCTCTTGCGAGGCTTGTCTGGCGATTTTCTCGCCGGCCATGCCTAAAAGTTGGTTGCCGCCGGCGCTAAGGCCCGTTACCGACAAAACCGTGGTGCGTTTCTCTTCGTGGCTCAGTTCGTGACCGTTGGCCGCGGCAATTTCTAAAACCAGCTCGGCTTGCAGCTTTAAAGTAAAGCTAATATCGGCGGCTACGCCAAACGTCATCGCGGCAAAGGAGCCTAGCCCCGGTATAATCGCGATACAGGCCGTAACCGCCCCCATCGCGCCGGTTTGTAAACATTTTAAGCGAATAAGACTCTCTATCAGTTCTTCGGTCGTTGCGTCGGGGTGCTTTTCGCGTAATGTGGCTACCGTTCGCGCTACGGCTTCGCGATCAACATCGTTGATATATTTTACTGCCAGATCCATCACGTTGTCGACAATGGGCATGGGTTGTACTCCTTGGTTGTGGTCTACGGTTAACTGTTTGTTGCACTTAAGACGATTCTTGTCCCGTTTAGGTTTCAATAAGGGAATATTGTCTCTCAGCATTCTATAGTACTACTGTTAAGTTAGCATCCCTCGATACGCCTCCGCGATGCCTTTCGTCAAGCCCTTCGACAAGCTCAGGAGAGCCTCAGGATGCAACTTCGGCTACTCGGGATGCTTTTTCAAAAAGTCTGTCCCAAAACTGAAATGCTCCCCTCTTCCCTCCCATTCTTGTTAAATTATCGGCTCAACGATACAATGAGTATGCGCAAAATTGTATGAGAGTTCGTCGCGCTATCGCCTAGAGTTCTCGCAGCTTGTTACGACTTCGCCCCTTGTTATTGGGAGGGTCGATTCGTATTGCCTCGCTTCGCCTCTAGCGATGCCCCGAACTCATCAAAACTTAACTGAGGAAGAAGGAATAATGCTCAAGAAATACCGTTTATTGGCACTTGTTCTCTGTCTGGTTGTTGTCACTTCGGCCATTGTTCATGCGGCTCCGCTCCATCAGGTTCCCGAAGGGGAAGAGTACATTGTGCAGGGGGGCGACTGGTTGAGCAAAATCGCCGAGAAATATTATGGGGAAGCCCAACAGTACCCCATCATTATCGAGGCCACCAACGCCAAAGCCGGCCAAGATAGTTCGTTTACAGCCATTACCAATGAAAATTTAATCGAAATTGGTCAGAAGTTGTGGGTTCCGGTTGAGCGGGATGCCGATGTGGTTACGATAAACAATGTCGCCTTAAAGCCCGTTGAAGTGAGCAGTCTGGGCATCCAGACGGTGGTACCCGATGATTGGCCGAAAACCGAAGGCGACGATCCCTTGCTCCAAAATGCATGGAGTGCCGGATTGTTCAGTTTTGTGAGTTTCGCCACCACCCCCGGCAACGATACAAAAGTGGGTATAGCCCGCCTGTTACGCGTGCCGCCGGAAAGTTTAGCCAATGAAGCCGCCGGCGGACAACTGATTGAAGATCAGATTGGCGGCCGGGAATGGGCCATCTTTGGTCGTGAAGAAGGCGGGGTCACGTCAATAGCTGCCGCCACGGTTGAAGATAAAGTTATTTATCAAGTTAGCCTGTTTGCCGAAACCTCGCAGGCGATGACGATTCTAACGACCATTTTGGAAAACTTCCAAATCACCGATGCCGCCGTTAACCAGCAAACCATTACGATCGAGGCTCCGGTGGCCGGCACCAGTTTGACCAACCCGTTTGAACTGCGCGGCTCAACGACCCAATATCCGTTTCAAGGCCGGCTGATGTACCGCATTCTGGATGAGGAAGGGAATCAGGTGGGTCGAGGCCCGTTTGAAGTGGTCGGGCAGTTAGGTCGACCCTCGACCTTTGCCGTAGCCGCTACCTATCTGGTGTCCAGCGACGGCCCCGGCACCGTCGAAATTGCCGAAATCAGCGCCGCCGATGGCACCATCATCGCGATTGACAGCGTAGGCGTAAATCTGCTGCAAGACCCGCCCGGCTACAGCATTATTATTGACGATCCGCTGCCTTTTACCAGCATCAGCAGCCCGGCCCAGGTGCGGGGCAAAATCAGCGACCGCCCCTTTGAAGGCCGGCTGAATTATCGCGTTGTCGATGCCGCCGGCGAAGAGTTGAGCGCCGGTTTTATCGACTCGCGAGGGCAAGTGGGTCAAGTCAACATCTACGACAGCTTTATCGATTTCGATGTCATCCGCGACGGCCCGGGCCGAATTGAGCTATATGACATCCGTCCTGCCGACGGAGCCGTCTTCAGCATCAGCACGGTCAACGTTTGGTTGACCTCTCCCCGTTAATCTCCCCATATCATCCAGTT